>JAENZU010000083.1 GCA_016841125.1 Melioribacter sp.
CGTTTAATTCGTATGAATCCATCTAGAAAAATTTATTTTATTATCTATTTTGCAAACTTTAAATATATTAAAAATTCATTAAAGCCGCACATTATAAGATGTTACATTATTGTTTAGGTTGCTCTAAAATAGAGATATTCTTACAAATTTCAGCCCAATAAGTTTCACTTTAAGAATTCAGGTTTTATATTGGATTTTCAATAATAAATCATATTTATCTGAGGTTTAAGTTGAGTAAGGATTATAGATCTTCAGGCGTTGATATTAAAGCCGGCGAAGAAACTGTTGATAGAATTAAAGGTTACGCAAAATCTACTTTTAACAAAAATGTTCTTTCAGGCATTGGACATTTCGGCGCATTTTACCAATTGGATTTAAGCGGTTACAAAGAGCCTGTTCTTGTATCGAGCGTGGATGGTGTAGGAACTAAACTTAAAGTAGCTTTCAAAATGAATAGACATGATACCGTTGGGCAGGATCTTGTTAACCACTGTGTAAATGATATTGCGGTCTGCGGCGCTAAACCTCTTTATTTTATGGATTATTTAGCATTCGGAAAACTTTATCCGGATAAAGCCGAACAAATAATCAAAGGGTTTTCCATTGCCTGCAAAGAAAATGAAATTGCCCTAATTGGAGGCGAAACCGCGGAAATGCCCGGATTATATGATCAAAATGATTATGATATTTCAGGAACCATCGTTGGGATCATCGAAAAAGGGAAAATTATTGACGGCAGCAAAGTTAAAAAAGGTAATCTGCTTTTTGGTTTTAAATCTACCGGACTGCATACAAACGGTTATTCATTGGCAAGAAATGTTTTATTCGAAAAATTTGATGTGAACGACCGGCACGGTTTGATTCAAAGATCAATCGGCGAAGAACTCCTTTCTGTTCACAGATCATATCTCAAAATTATTCAGGGATTAATATCAAAAATTCAGATAAATGCATTCTCCCACATTACGGGAGGAGGCATAATCGGGAATACCAAAAGAGTGGTACCGGAAGGTTTAAAAATCGACATCGATTGGAATGCATGGGAAGTGCCCGGCATTTTTAAATTAATTCAGCAAACCGGGAAAATTAGCGACGATGAAATGAGGGAAGTCTTTAATCTAGGGATTGGACTTATTGCGATAGTGCCGGAAGAAAACGCAGAAAAATTTTCGGTGATCGCAAATGAAGCTGGAGAATCTGCCGTATTAATAGGAAAAATAATTTAATTTCAACTTAAGATTTATTCTATTACATTTTAATTTAAATTATTAGGATAATCGATCTGCTTTACATGAAAAAATTTATTCCCCAAATCTTAATGTTTTTTAATCTCTTCTTTTTCTCATGCGGTGAGGGAATATCCCCTGCCCCCGAAATAATTGAACCGGGATTCAGCGGAACGATCCGCTTTATTGGACAATGGCCCTCCGATATTACACAAACCAACATTGTGTTGTTTAAGAATCCATTGCTTTCGGCAGCCGATTTCAATGTTTTCAATATTAAATTTATCAGTAATACAATTCCTTACGGCGCTTCAATTTATAACTTCGACAGCAGAGAAAATTTTCTTTTAGCCGATGTTCAACCGGGGGAATATGCTTATCTAGCAGTCGGTCAATCTAAAACTCCGCAACTATCTTTATCCCGCTCAGATTGGTTTGTTGCCGGAGTGTACTATCAAAATGGTGATACAACAAAACCCGGCACATTAACAATTCCTATCGATGCTCTTATTGAAGGAATTGAAATAATTGTAGATTTCAACAATCCTCCGCCACAGCCGCCGGGAGGATGACATAGATGAAAAAAATAATTGTTATTTATTTTACGCTAATTTTCTCCCTTCAAGCTCAAACCAGTAATATAACGGGTAAAGTCACTTCCGAAGTTGGCACTCCGTTAATTGGTGCGAATGTAATTCTGCAGGGAACTTTAATAGGAACTGCAACCGATTCTAGAGGGAATTTTAGTTTTACCGGATTAACCAAAGCTGGCTATATTGTTGAAGTAACAATGGTGGGGTATAAAAAATTTGTATCAAATCCCTTAAACTTGGATGATGATAAAATTGATCTATCAATAACCCTCGAACCTCAATCCTTTCAAATCGATCAAGTTGTAGTTACAGCCGGAAAACATAATCAGGATATTTCCGAACTTCCGGTAAGTGCCTACGTTATAAATGCAAATGAATTTTCTGAAAAAAGTTTTGTAAAACTTGATGATGCACTCCGTTATGCCCCCGGAGTTAACGTTACTTTTGATCAAGTTAGTATTAGAGGCTCCAGCGGTTACAGCCGCGGAGCCGGAACCCGTGTGCTGGTTGCAATTGACGGTATTCCTCTTTATACCGGCGATACGGGCGAGATCATTTGGGAAGTTGTGCCGGTGACAGAAATTCAACGTGTCGAAATTATCAAAGGGGCGGCAAGTTCACTTTACGGATCAACAGCTTTGGGTGGAGTTATAAATGTGATCACCAAAGACATTGCCTCTAATCCGCTTACTTACATTCGAACTTATGTCGGCGCTTATGATAAGCCGTCCCACACCGAATGGGACTGGTCAGGTGAAAGGAGAATTTACAATGGTTTAACTCTTTCTCATTCCAACAAGATCGGCAAACTGGGGTTTTCACTTTCTTTTTCGAGAATCGAAGATCAGAGTTACAGACAAGGAGGCTGGTCTAAACGATATGCGGGTTACGTTAGGGCAAAGTACACTTTTAATGAATCAACAAATTTATCTTTTCTAGCAAACGGGTATACTCAGGATAGGGGTACGTTTAATTTTTGGAAAGACTCTAGAAATGCACTGGTGCCTCCGGATAATGACCAGGGGCAAAGAACTCCATCAGATCGGCTTCTTTATGCGCTGGTTTTTGAAAATGTGGTCAACAGCAACTTTAATTACAAAGTGAATACGAGCCTTTACCGCACCTATTGGAAAGATGATTCGGAGAGCAATAACTCATCCGGTACAAATTTATACAGAAGTGAAATTCAAACTGAATATAAAATTTCGGAAAACTTACTAACCGTTAACGGTATTGAAGGTTCTTACGGAATAGTTAAATCTAATATTTTTTCAAATCCAGATGCAAAAAATATTGGGGTATATACTCACTGGGAATATGATTTTAATTTTCCTCTAACGCTTACTTTTGGCAGCAGATTCGATTACGGTAAATTAGACACACTAAAATCATTTAGCGCGGTCTCGCCGAAGTTCGGGATAAATTATAATTTGTCTAAATACACAATTTTGCGAAGTTCGGTCGGCATGGGGTTCAGAGCTCCAACATTAGCCGAAGCATTTACATCAACACGTGCCAGTGGTATTCCGGTAAAACCAAATCCTAACATTGACCGCGAAACAAGTTATTCTTTTGAGATCGGAGTAAATCAAAATATATCGGATTTTTGGAATTTAGATTTGGCTCTTTTTCACAACGAGTATTTTGATTTCATTGAACCGAGAATTGATACTACTCAAATTTCGGATCCTTACGTAATTTTCGACAATGTCCCGAAAGCCAAAATTCAAGGAGCAGAATTAAATTCACTTTTCAATTTTGATAGATTGAATGTTACTCTTAATTTAAGTTATATGTATTTGTGGGCTAGGGACATTGAAAATAACAGGTCTTTAAAATACCGCCCACGGCATTTATTTTATGGAAAATTGTCTTATTCACCGGGCATCTTTGAGTTTGGACTCGATTTCCGTTATTGGAGTAAAGTTGAAGAAATTGATTTTGAGCTGATAGAATTCAATTTGCTGCCGGACGGCCATAAGAGAGTTGACGTTTACGTTGTTGATCTTCGGGGAGGTGTAAATCTTTTTACACTCGGCGTTCCGGTTAATATTTACTTAAATGCTAATAACCTTTTTAATTATAATTACGTGGAAATGATCGGCAACATTTCGCCTATCCGAAATATTTCATTAAATTTAGAGTTGATATTTTAGACAATAAATAGTGAAGAAAAAAAAATGTTTGTTGATACTCACGCTCACCTGTTCTACCCTAATTTTAATGGCGAATTAGATCAAGTTTTAGAGAGAGCAAAAATTGCCGGTGTTGAATATATAATTGTTCCCGGTACCGATTTAGCCTCATCGTCTCAAGCAATTGAACTTGCTGATAAATATGAAATGATTTATGCTGCAGTCGGAATTCATCCTCACGATACGAAGGAATGGGACGATTCCCTTTTGGAAAAAATTGAGGAATTGGCAGCTCACAATAAAGTGGTTGCTATCGGTGAAGTTGGTTTGGACTACTACTATGATTTTTCACCGAAAGAAGTTCAGATTAATGCTTTCAAAAAACAAATTGACTTAGCTGTAAAACTTGATCTGCCGATAGTTGTGCACAATCGTGAATCTAATGATGATCTGATGAATATTATACGCAGCTATAAGGATTCGGGCTTGCGTGCACAATTTCATTGTTTTGCAGGTTCTATCGATGACGCGCATGAATTAATCGAAATGAAACATTTAATCTCTTTTCCCGGCAACATTACTTTTAAGAAGGCAGACGATCTGCGCAAAATATTAAAAGGAATTAGTATCGAAAATTTATTGATAGAAACTGATTCTCCTTTCATGACGCCGGTCCCCTATCGTGGTCAGCGCAATGAACCTGCATATGTAACTCTGGTCGCTGAGGAAATTGCAAAACAACATGGGATATCTATTGCTGACGTTGCACGCACAACTTCATACAATTCTTATAAATTATTTGGTGTTGGCAGAAATCCGCAGTTAACTTTCACTTATCAAATTGGTGAATCGCTTTACGTAAATGTAACTAACAGATGTAATGCCGACTGTGTGTTTTGTGACCGGAAAGGTGCCGCGGTGCTGAATGGTTATAATCTTAAAATGTCGAAATCTGATGAACCGGAAGCACAAGTTTACATTGATGAAATTGGTGATACGAAGAAATATAAAGAAGTTGTTTTTTGCGGATACGGTGAACCAACAATTAGATGGGACATTGTAAAGCAGATTGCAAAATACGTTAAAGATAACGGCGGTATAACACGTATTAATACTGACGGACACGGAAATGTAATCAATAAACGCGACATTACCCCGGAACTCAAAGGTTTAATTGATGTTGTCTCGATCAGTTTGAATTCCACAGATCCGCAGCAGTATGCCGAACTAATGAGAGTTGATCCGAAGATGCATGCAGAAATGATCGACTTTGCTAAGAAAGCAAAGGAGTATTCAAACGTGGTGATGAGCATTGTGGGATTGAACGATGTTGATAAGGAAAAAGCTAAGAAGTTCGTTACCGACGAAATTGGTGTTGATTTTAGAGAACGTCTTTATTTTTGATAGATACCGATGAAATATATTAAGTTTTTTTTTCTGTCTATTTTAACGGTAGTGAATTTACCGGCACAGTCGAACCTGGTCGATAAAATTGAAAAGCTGCAGACTTCATCATTTTTCGAAAGATCAATTGCGGCAATAGATGTATTCAACCTTACGAAGAATGAACCCGTATATTCCGAAAACAAAAAACTGCTGCTTCATTCCGCCTCTAATATGAAAATAATTACATCAGCATCTTTTCTTTATTTCCTGGGTGAAGATCATTCATTTAAAACCTCTGTTTATTATGAGGGCGAAGTTTTAGATTCCGTGCTTTTTGGAGATATCTATTTTAAAGGCGGGTTTGACCCCGATTTTACTATTGCTGATCTGGATTCCGTCATCTATGAAATTAAAAAATACGGTATTAAACTTATCACAGGCAATCTCTACGGAGATATATCATCTGCCGATTCAATCTATTGGGGTAAGGGCTGGATGTGGGATGATGACCCCGAAACTGATTTCCCCTACATGACTTCGCTTATAATTAATGACGCAGCAGTAAAAGCTGTATTTAGTCCAGCAAATATCGGAGAGCCTGCTGAAGTTGAGATCATCCCAAAATCCGATTTCTACTCATTTCAAAATTTTTCTAAGACGACTGATGCAGATACAAATAATTTTATAATCACTAGAGATTGGGTACACCATAACAATAATATTTATGCAAAGGGAATGCTTCCGGTATCTGAGAAACCAGATACGGTTGGAATAAATTTATTAAATCCTGCTCAATATTTTTTAACTCTAACTAAAGAGCATTTAAAACAATCAGGCATATCTTCCGGCGGAAAAACCGCAATTAAAAAAGTGCCGGAAAATGCTCAAGAAGTTTTCACGTTTGAACGCCCCTTTTCTGAAGTTATAGTTAACCTAAATAAAAAGAGTGATAACTTAAGCGCCGAAATGACCCTTCGATTATTGGGTTACGAGATGTACGATTCCACAGCCTCAGCAGAATTGGGGATAAAAGCCGTCGATAGCCTTATCTCAATAATCGGGTTAAATCCCGAAGACTATAGAATAGTAGACGGCTCGGGTGTGTCGCATTACAATTTGGTAAGTGCAGAATTACTCAACGAGCTGCTTAAATTTTTCTATTTTAAAGAAAATTCTTTATATGAGGTGCTAAAGAATTCTTTCCCAATTGCGGGTACGGATGGGACACTTGAAAATAGAGCAAAATATTCTTCAACGTTTGAAAATGTGTATGCAAAAACCGGTACACTAAGCGGGGTGAGTTGTCTATCCGGCTATCTAAAAAATAAAAGCGGCGATGATATTTCATTTTCAATTATGATGCAGAATTTTACCGGCAGTTCAAAAGAAGCACGTTACCTGCAGGATCAGATTTGCAGAATTATTGCTGAGTCCGAATGAAATATTCTAAATTTTTTGTCCTAATATTATTTACTTTGTTTTACTCATGCAGCGAAGATCAACCGCTAAAGACAACGCCAAAATTCGAATTAACCAATAGCTCGAGCGTGCCGGAATTTAACGGCGGCAGTGCGTTTGAATATATTGAAAAACAATTAGCTTTCGGTCCCCGCAATCCCAATTCTAAAGGGCATCAAACAGCAAAGTATTTTCTCATCAATGAATTAAAGGAAAATACTGACTCCGTTATTATTCAAAATTTTGAATATACCGGATATGATGATGAGCGGCTGCAATTATCAAATATCATCGGTGTAATTAATCCCGATGCAGATAATAGAATTTTTATTACAGCTCATTGGGATACACGCCCCCGCGCAGAACAAGATCCCGTTAATGAAAACAAAGATAAACCAATTCCCGGTGCAAACGACGGCGCAAGCGGTACAGCAGTTATACTGGAATTAGCAAATATACTTAAACATAATAAAATTGATTTCGGTATTGACCTTGTGTTGCTTGATGGAGAAGACTACGGCAAAGAGGGAGATTTAACTTATTTTTGCATAGGCGCAAAATACTTCGCGGCTAAAATGGGAAAGGATTATAAACCTGCTTTCGGTATTCTGCTTGATTTAGTCGGGGATAAAGATGCAGTGTTTTTTCAAGAGCAGTACTCACTTCAGTATGCTCCGGACATTGTGAATTTAATTTGGCAAATTGCTCAAAGTATAAATGCCGATAAATTTAAAAATTTGCGCGGTTCCGGAATTTATGATGATCACGTTCCGCTGAACCAAGCAGGCTTCAGAACTATTGATATTATTGATGCAGAACTTGTTGGTGGCGAAACCAAAGACCCGCGCAGAAAATACTGGCATACACAAAATGACAATATTGAAAATATCGGGGAAGCAGCATTACAACAGGTCGGCTCTGTTTTAGTTAATCTAATCTACAAATTAAAATTTAACACTATCGATGAAAACTCATAAAAAATTTATTGTTCACACAATCCCTTTTAATGTTGAACTAGTAAGCGGAATACTCTGGGAATTAGATATAGAAGGAATAAACGAGGAGGAAACTTTTCTTGAAATATTTGCTTCGGAAAAGAGTTCCGTTACCGCCGCCGAAGTTGAAGAATTGCTACAAAGACTTAAATCGAATAACTTGATTGAAACATATAATCTGCTCGAAGAATCTATTGCGGAAGTTAACTGGAATGAAGATTGGGAAAAAACTATAAATGTAATTGAAGTTGGAAATAAATTTGTTATAAAACCGACATTCAGAAAGTACGATCCCAAACCGGATCAGATAGTCCTTCACATCGATCCCAAAATGTCATTCGGTACTGGGGAACATGAAACCACCAAATTGATTTTAATGATATTGGAAAATATTGATCTAAAAAATAAATTTGTTTTGGATGCGGGTTCGGGGACTGCGGTACTGGCAATAGCCGCCGCTAAATTGGGCGCTTCAAAAGTTATCGCTTTCGATAATGATGAATGGTGCAGAGAAAACGGTGAAGAAAATGTTGAACTTAATAGCGTAGGCAATAATGTAGATGTTCGACTGGCATCAATCGAACAAATTGATGAAGAAAATTTTGATGTGATTTTGGCAAATATCAATAAAAATATTTTGAAGGATATCCGGACTGAACTAATTGAGAGATTGGTTGCCGGTGGAACACTTATTCTTTCCGGTTTATTAAATGAAGATGAAAACGAAATGATCGAATTTTATTCAAATGAAATGGAGTGTTTAAGAGTAGAAAAATTAGGAGAGTGGATCGCCCTAATTTTCAAGAAATATTGATTCATCAATTGTGATTTAACTTATCAAGTAAAATTGAAAGATGTTGTTTTTCTTCATCCGATAGTTTTTCAGTTAACTGCATTAAATGCTTTTCATATTCGGGCAGAATCTCTAAAAATTTATTTTTCCCTTTTTCGGTTAATTCGGCTAATATAATTCGTCTGTCACTTTTAGAATGAACGCGTGTCACTAAATCATCTTTTTCTAAATTATCAACTACGCAAGTAATATTTGCGCCGGTAACAAAAAGTTTTTTGCTAATTTTTTTCAGAGGCATTGAACCATTTTCGTGAAGTACTTGAAGAACTCCAAACTGGGGAGCCGTCAAATTAAATTCAGCTATTTGTCTCACAAACGATTTTTTCAGTGAATCATAAACTCTAGAAAATTTATCCCACATATCAACAGTTATATTTAATTTATTTTCTTCCATATTTATTTCATTTAAAAGTTATGTTTTTTTAATTGTTTTCTTAAGCTATAATAATCGGGCATTATACTTTCTACTAAACACCAAAAGTGCTTTGAATGGTTCATTTCTCTGGTGTGGCAAAGCTCATGTATAATAACGTAATCTATCAGTCTTTTGTTCAACATCATCAACTTACTGTTGAATGAAAGTGTTTTTTTTGCCGAACAACTTCCCCACCGGGTTTTTTGTGAACGGATTGAAATTTTGCCAAACTTTAAATCATATTGATCAGCTAATTTTTCGGTTCTTCTTGGAATGTAAATTTTGGCTTTCTGCTTCAGCCAATTATTGTACTCTGTTTTCAAATCAATCTCTTCATCAACGGGCGTCGAAATTATCAACTGATTTTTAGTAAAATTTACGGACGGAGTTTTTCTGAACATATCATATTGCTGAAATACTGTAATTTCACGGCCAAGAAAATAAAATTTATTCCGCTTTTTTTCTAAGTCCGCAATTTTTTTATTAAGCCATTCTTTATTGGAATTAATAAATTTCATAGCTTCTTGTTCGCTAATATATTTAGGAGCTATCAATTCAATTCCGTTATCTTCAGAAATTTGAAGTCTAATATGGCGGGATTTCTTACTTTTTCTAAAACGATAATTGTAAGTTTTCCCCTCTATTTCAATAACTTTAGAATTCAATAGGCGTCAACTATGATTAAATTTAAGATTAAAAAATAAAAGAATAATATTAAATTTGAAACTTTATTCAGATAAGTTATATTTATAAGATTAGATAAATGAATAAAATACTGATGCTAGAAAATCTCATCCGCGACATTAATAATTTCAAAGAAACGAAAATTAAACTTAAAACAGTTAAAACTTCAAATAAGTTTCTTTTCAGCTATTCTTTTGCATATAAAAATCTTGATTTAATAAAACTCTCAAATTGTTGTAAGGATAAGACTAAAATTTTGTTTTTTAGTCAGCCTTCTTCAAAATTTAAGTTCTTAACGCATGTTTAACTGCCCTCATATAGTTTCACCGGAGGAAGAAGATTTTTAGATTCGACGGATGAGATCGACAAACTCAGGGGTTCAATTATCTCAAATGCTTCCACATTCCCAAAATTTAATATTCCTTTATTTATTTGTGCCTCAAAATTTTCTT
>JAENZU010000084.1 GCA_016841125.1 Melioribacter sp.
TCGCTAATAGGAAGTACATTAAAAGGTGCTTGCGCATAAGAAAATGAACAGATAATTAAATAAAAGAAAAAGTAACGGAGTCTCATATTTTCCCCTTTAGTTTATTCTCGATATTTCACAAGTATGTTTTTCATTATTTACAACTGCCGCATGCTTACCGTAATTTAATTTGTGCCGCAGCCACGGTTCAAAATTAGATTTTAGCATCCAAATATGCAAGAGTAAAAAGTGCGGATAATTTGCGAATTTTTGGATTGGTAGTTTTCGTTAAAAATTGTTGTTCTAATTTTGATGTAAAAGCAAGTAAGGTTGCCGCCAATACGTGAGCAATTGACCGGCGGCTAATAATTATAAATATCCGCTCAAGGTGGGCAAGTTCGTTGTCCGTTTGCCACCGTTATTCTAGGCGGGCGGCTTATGGGTAACGCCGTTATGCTTTTTATTAACAACTCAAGATGATATGGTGCGAGCAATATCCTTTTTAGAGGTCCCAAGAGCTAATAGCGATCTAATAATTAAATCAAGTGAAACAGAGGGATCTCCTGTTTCTAATTTCGCTACTCGTGATTGGCTTGATTTAATAATTCTAGCTAATTCAACTTGTGTCAACTTACGTTCTGTTCGTACTCTCTTTAGATTTGCACTTAACTTTAGTTTTAATTCTATATATGAAGCTTCTTCGTCAGTTAAACCTAGGAATTCTTTGGTGGTGCCAATCTTCCAGCCATTTTTCTCAAGTTTTTTTTGTTTTTCTTTATTCATCATCATACTCCTTAATTCTCTTTTTACAAACATCTATTATCTTTTTAGGTGTTTGTTGCGTTTTTTTACTAAATACTTCAAGAATGATTATGGCATCTTTATCAATTCTATATATAATTCTCCATGTAGTACTTTCATCATTAATTCTAAGTTCATGACAATTCTTTCCAATGTTAGGCATTGGTTTAGAATATGGCATTGTCAAAGATTCTCCCGTTTGAAGAAGTCTGAAAAGAAATCCAGCCTCAATTCTTGCAGAAGAAGAAAAAGGAGGAGTTTTGATTTCTCCGTGCAGCCAAATGAGAGGTTTATTTTGCTTTTTCATTGTTATAAATATATGTCATATCTGACATATACGCAAATATTTAATAAAAACGACTAACACATATTAAAGGTTCAGGGTCAAGAGAAAAATAAATTCCCCGACCTCGAATTAAAGTTTTTAAATCGGGTTAACATAGATCAATTAGTAACGATACGAAACTATTGCTTTAAACAATTGAATTTATTTCTTCTCCGCTGCCAATTCAAAAAATACCATCACCAACAACGAGAGTGTTGAGCAATGAATTGCTGCATTGCTAAATTGTTAAAAATATTTTCCCCTCTTGGGAGGGGAATTAAAGGGGTGGGTTCTTTTTTGTATAGTCATGAAAGAGCCTGCCTTTTTCAGGACAACTCATCATAGTTTGTCCTTTTTTGGTTGACTTTTTATTACTTTTTTGGTCAATCGATTTTAGAATTATATATTTGTTCTCAACCCACACCCCGCCTCACAAACTGGCGGGTAAACCAACCCCCTCCGGTGGAGGGGACTATTGATTTAAATTTTTATCTTCTCTAGTCATGAAAGAGTCAACCTATTTAAGGACGACTCACTTGTTATCAACTACCCTTTAGTTAGAAACAGAATCCAGTTTCAAGTTGTCCATCAGTTTGTCGATTTGAATTTTTTGATCTTCAGTTAATTCTTGTTTCTGCAGATCAGCAAGCTCATCCATTGCCTCCTGATTTAGATTTAAACCAATTAATAACCGTGTAAAGTAAAGTCGATCATTAATTCTTGATTTTGTCTGTGGATATTTTCGATAAGTTTCTTTTGCCGCGATTATAGATGATTCCTTATATCCGCTTTCCGCCAGTTGTTTAGCGCCATTCAATCTTTTAATACCAAGATCATTTGTCGGCAATGTGCTAGTTTCGGATTTTTCTTCAGTTCCGTAAACTGCCGTATTCCTGGAGCTCTCGCGATTTTCATTTTTCGGTACATTCCGTATCTCTTCCATCGCCAGTGCCAAGAGCAGATCATTAATAGAAATATTTTTTATATGGTTCAAACCAAGCGCAGAATTACGCTGCAGTATAAACCTGGAGCCCTCTTTACTAAGTTGAATGAATCCGTTTTCATCTGTCACAATCAAATCGGTTCCAATTAAAGTTTCACCTAAAGCGACGTTCACCCATTCTTCGCTTGAGCCGCGCAATACTTTAACCTCACCCGAAATTTTTTCTACTTTAAATTCCTGTGCTAAAAGAACCCCGGTAAAAAGTAAAAATATAATTGCAAACTTTTTCATTTCTCACTCCTAATAAATATCAACTATTTGGATTGTTCCTTTGGCAAGTCCCAAACCGTCAACAGCCTCTGAATAAAATTTTGATGCGGCTACAGACCATGCGGTCGGAAAATCTGTAAGTGAAGTCATTTCCAGCGGTATCCATATCTCTTCCTTTCCGCTTAAATTTTTTCTTATGAAATATTTTCTGTCGTTGGCAGTGATTAACGCTGCTTCATCCGGTACGAGGTTTGTATTGATCAATAAATTAACATGACTTACTTCATCGGATTTGTAATCAACAAAAGCAGTTTGAATGCCGATGCTTTCCAGCAGAGAGCTGAACGCTACACTCAAATCATCACAGTCTCCCCCCTTTAACTTTATGGTTTGATTTGGAAATTGAACTCTCTCAACAGAGGCACGCGGGTCTGCCACATAAAGCATCTCTTTAATAAATTGATTGAAGAGTATTCTAACTTTTTCAAAATTTTTGATCCGTGGATCAGCAGCATCAATTTCACTTTTGAAATTCGATAAAATATTCTTTGCATACTCCAATGAATAGTTGTATTCACTCTTCACAAAATATCTCAGCGTAATAACTTTGCCATCCCAACTATTTATATCATTTATCAAAAGTGGTTTTTGAAAAATATCGTCGGGCTCACCTGCGGAAGTGTTGATATAAAACTCCGCCTGTACAATTTCTCTTTTATCAATATTTACAAGATCTTCTTTGATGGTAGTAAAAAATGAGACTACGCCGGTATCCCCGGCTGCTAAAATTGTTTGAGGCGAGAAGACTCTTTCCTCATTTATTTTCGGAATATAACTCGACGGCTTCACAGTAATTAGATCATCAGTAAGATTTAATACTTTCGCCGAGGCAAAAGCCATCGTTTGATATTCATCCGATAACACCGGGAAAATTTCCCGCTCAATTTCTACATCCACAAATTTTACTTTTTGTTCCGGTATGAATGAGAGCGCCACGTTTACAGATAAAAATAATTTATCGAAACTATATTGATTGTTGAATACATCGTTTATTCCCTCTTGCAAAAATTCGTTCAACGGTTTCGCGGCGGTTCTATCGGAAAAATATTTAATTCCGGCAATCGAGATGCTGAAAAAATCTGACGAATAATTTATTGCAGGGGATACCGCACAAATATAAGGCTGCTGGTATTTATCGTGAAACGAGGAAATTCCGAAAGTGAAGACCCCGCTTAAAAATGGTAGTGATTGATTCAATCCAAATGAAAATGAATTTGTTGTTTCGTAATCTGCCGATAAATTAAAGCCCCTCACCGGTTGATAATAGACACCGATTTTGGCGGCTTTTTCATTTTTCATTTCAAACTGAGCTGCATCATCAGCGGTTGATTCCAACGCATTAATTAAATTTACTGATGATAAACTTAAACCGAATTGCGGTGATGGAAAATAATCTAATCCAATATCTGCACGCCAGAAATCTCTATTTGTAGTCACATTGGTAATCGAAATAAAATTAAGTGTATCGGAAAAAATCAGATCAGGTCTTTCCTCTGAGAATTCCTGCCCGAAGTATCTAAGGTTGAATCCCGCATTCAGTTTGTTTGAGAATTTGAATGAATACCCGAAACCAAAAAGTTCTTCGTAACGGAGATTGGTTTGAAGTTCCTGTTCAAATTTAACATCATCTTGAAAAATTATTGTTGCACCGGATTTAAAATTAAATTCCTTTTTGATGCCCGGAGAATATCTTGCATAAAAATAATGGTCGCCTATTTTTTTTGATAAGGTCAATTGGTAAATATTGTTTGATATTTCGGAGGTGAAACTGCTTCCGAGTGAAAGTCCGAATTCCCAATCTTTAATTGAATTTAAATTCGAAGGATTACTTTCGAAACCGTTCAGCCTGAATGGCAAACCGGGAACACCGCTTAAACTTCCGTAAACATCTACGGCTGTTTGGGCATTATTTCGATTCATTAAAATCATAAAAATAATCGCACTTATCGTTAGCGAATAATTTTTAGCGAATCTAAAAAATAATGTTGTGAATACTTTGAGCGGTGATATAAACTCTGCCAATTGAATTTTCGTTTTTATAGGATTCATTCTTTCTTAGGAAAGTGATCACAATTTTATCAAACTTATCGAATGGAATTCGCGTTAAAATATTTTTTGGAATTACAAATTTACCATCGTCTTTAGTCCATAGTCGCAAAATCGGGAAGACCTCGGATCGACCAGTCGGGACACCGCCGATAATAATTTCAGTTCGTCCTCTTCCCTTTCCGTTCCATGTCAGGTCAAGTCTAAAGTTATTTTGAAAAGGTTTACCGGCAACATTAACTTGACCAATTATTTCATCCGGAACCGGAATCATTAATTTTTTATTTCCTGCAAATGCATCTAATTTAAAATCAACATTACTTCCGTATGGTAAAAATGTATATCCAATTTGCGAAAAACTTTCCCTGTACAAAATGTGACGGAAACCCAGCAGGGTATCACGTTGTATTCCCCTATCAAAATATTTAATTCGATATGGAAGTACAGCCGCCGAGTCGCCGTTAAAACTTACTCTTCCGAGAATTCGTGCAGAAAATCCTATAACCCTTCCACGTGGAGATCTTACAGCTCTGGTTGTATCAAAAAATATCGCTAATCCGCCGGACTTATATTTTGTAACATTATTGAACGTATTCTTAACATGACTAATATTTATAAGTGATGCGAATCCGGGAACCGGACTTACAATTCCGGTAGAGTCATACCCGTTTGCATAAACATATTCATCCGGCTCCGGAGATAAAAGCTCAAGTTCGAAATTATCTTCCGTCAATTCATCATCGGGATTTATCAATTCTGTCGGTACCGGGTCATTACATGCACTAAAAATAAAAACAAGCAGAAATGCAGTCAGCGATATTTTAATTTTGGTCAACATTTTTAGTATTCGATAATTAACTATTTATTTTTTTTAACTCACTATTAAAATGTTTGCCCGGCACTCACTTAAGAATACCGGGCTGAGAGCTTAATTAAAATCTAATTATGGTTTAACATAATAGGGTATTCCCCAAGAGTTTTCTTCGACCGCTGAAGCGTCATCGAATAAAACTTGTTTCGGTAATGCGTTAACGATCGCGTGTTTGTAACCGGGGAACTGTCTCGTTCTCCAAGTTTGTTCATAAGTTTTCTGATAATACTGACCATCGAATTGCGAATCAATTAATTCAAATTTTCTTTTTGCTCTTACGAGATCGCCTTTGTGAGCACCGTAAGTAAGAGTTACAAAATCTTCTACTTCGTAAAGCGATTGAACTTTGACCCTCACAAGCACATCTTGGTTTCTCGAAAAGATTGGTATCAATCTTTTAAAGCCGGGATCTTTTGAGAGATAGTAATCGTTCGGTGAAGTAACACTGATCGTGTCGCCGTTAGGTAAAAATACAGTTAATTCCTTAATCTTAATATTTTCTGTCAATGTTCCGCCTTCTGGTAAAGAAATAGCTGTAATTCTCCAGTTTCTTTTCGGGAAGCTAGTATTATCTATTTTTTTGAAGACTATATTTCGTGTTACAGTTGTAGAGAATGGTTTTTGAATTAGTGTATCGACATTCGGATTACCGGGGACGAGAGAATCATAAGATGCGGCAATGAATAATATTCCTTCAAAAGTTTTAGTTAATTTTCCGAATGCACTATCTCCAACAATTGTGATATCCATATTGCGATTAACAATTCGCATTCTTTGTCCCACTCTGACGGGAAAGATCTCGGTATTTACTTTTCCAAGAAAACCGAGTACATCTTCTTCATTATAATTTAATTCGAATGAACCGAGTACTTCATCTTCATCAACTATTTTTAATAAAGCTTCCTTATCGGATAAATTTTCTTCATCCGGATTTACAATATTGTCATTACTGCAGCCGATCAGAATAAACAGCATTAAAAATGCGGCTATCGCGGGATTAAATTTGCTAATTAAAGATTTCATTTTTAACTCCAATTTGTTTTGTGATTGTTTTTGTGTTTTCACTGCCTATATACAATCACATCACATGCCAAGCGTGTGGAAAGCATGTATCTTGTTACTTTATAACAACTTATATAATTACGGAATAAAAAGAACTGCCTGGAATATCAATAGTTACGCCTGGATTAACTTTTTCCAGGCTTATTATTCATATAGTATTTTATAATCTCATCCAAATAGGAATGATACTTTTGCGGAAGATTTTTGTATTTAGAACTCAATCTATTTTTTACCCTCCCAAAATCATAATTCAACTTTTTAACATCATCCTCAATATTTGAAAGATATGTTTTCAGCTTTGAAGATACGCGATCGATAATTTCATTGTTGTTGGTATCAGAAATATTGGCAACAGTTTTATCAAAATTAAAACCGGAGGTGGTGAAATTTTTAAGAAAAATTCCCCTTAAATTTTCGGAAATAATTGTGCGGCTTAAATTCCCCAATTCCTTTGCAGTTTGATTAATTGACGAACGGCTGAATTTTTTCTCACGCAAAGAATTTAAAATAAGGCTTTCGAGATCAGCCTTTTTAACTTCGGCAATTTCAGAAGGCAGATCATTCAGCTTAATTATTTTCCGATTATCCGACTTCGCAAATATCACCGCGCGTTTTATAATTGATTCAAGTTCCCGGACATTTCCCTTCCACTTTTGATTTTCCAGTACATCAAGTACCGCTTTGGAAATCCCGAATTCTGGATCTTCTTTTTTTGTAAAATAGTCTGCAATTATGTCGATGTCCTCAACTCTTTCCCGCAGCGGAGGAAGTTCAATATTTATAACATTCAGCCTGTAGTAAAGATCATCTCTAAATTTCTTTTCATCAACAAGTTTTTTTAGATTTTTATTTGTAGCTGCAATTACTCTCACATCTGCATGCATTGTTGTAGCTGACCCGACCCTGTCAAAATCGCCGGTCTGCAAAACACGCAGCAATTTAACTTGAAAATTTTCGCTGGTCTCACCTATTTCATCTAAAAAGATAGTCCCTTTATCGGCTGCTTCGAACCTGCCGATTTTATCTGCTACTGCATTTGTGAACGCTCCTTTTACGTGACCGAATAATTCACTTTCCAAAAGTGAATCTGTAAGGGCGGCACAATTGACCGCAACAAAATTATTATCTTTTCGTTTACTCAAATTATGCAATGCTTTTGCAATCAGCTCTTTACCGCTGCCGCTTTCACCTAAAATCAAAACTGAGGCATTTTCAGGCGCTACACGTTTCACGAGGTCAACAACATCCTGCATTTTGCGGCTTTTGTAAACTATCCCCTCAAATAATTTTGCATCATTTATATTTAGCTCGGATTTGATATTGTCGTCCTCTTCAGAAACTTTAATCTCTTTTATTTCTTTTTCGAGCTCATCAATCCGGTTCATTAAAATTTTACTTCCTGCACTTTTCACCGCCTCCGATTTTAGCTGATTCAATTCCTTTTCCTTTGATTCCAAAGTTTTGTGCAAAATCTCTTTTTCAGAAACTGAAACAGTAACCGCTCTTTTAGAATGATAAACATAAAGAACAATTTCTGCCGTTGTTAAAAATAGGAGCGGAAGAATAAAAAATGAAAACGCGGCATCGATATTAAAAATAAGAAAAAGAGAGTAGCTCAAAACCAGCATTGTTAACCAAATAATAGAATATGCCCTGACAGGTTTACGCAGCGGCTGAATAGAGAATACCAGAATAAAAATGATAAACGCAATTGCAGTTGTAGTTTTGTAATCATCAGTTAAAAACCGTTTGTTGAGAAGATTATCGAGCGCAAAAGCATGAAACCCCACACCCGGAAGTTCATCATCAAAAATAGTTGAAACAGATTTTGAAATTGTCGGATCGACAACGCCGATCAAAACTATTTTATCTTTGAAACTATTCAGCTTTTTGTCTCCTCTTTCCACCAAATCGAAAAATTCCAAAATTGAAATGTTATCAAAGTTATTGAAGGAGTTGCAATAATTAATTTTAATATCGTACGGTTTCACACGTTTACCCGTGTAAAGATCGAAGAGAACTGCACTGAATGATTTTTCCGATTGATTAACTCCAAAAATTTCGGTCGGGAGATGGACATCGGTTTCATCAATAAAATTTAAATGCCCTGTTAATATCTGCGAAACTTTTGCCGGCTGCGGAAGTATTATTGAATCTGCCGAAAAATAATTATTTTTTTGATTTACACCCGATGCCAGAGAGCCGAGCACCACATTGCCCGCTTCATTGATCTCATCAATTAAAACATCATTATATATTGATTGAAAAGAGAGATTGTCCGAGAGGAAAACTTCGATGCCGATTACAGAAGCGTCGAGCTTGGACAGTTCATTTATAAGCAATGCGTAGTAATTTCTTTTGAGTGGCCAGCCGCCGAGTTTTTCGATATCCGATTCGTTAATGCCGATAATAACAATGTTTGAATCAACCGCTTTCCCTCCGACTGATAGATTGGAAATATCTCTAAAACTCTTGTCAATGCTTTTTTCCAAACCTGTAAAAACTAAAAGTAGTAACCCTGCTGCAATTACAGCAATTGATTTTATTACTCTGTTTATTTTAGAATTTTGGAAATTCTGCATATTCGATTATTTTATTAGCATTGATATGAAATTTACAAAAAAAATGGATGAGGAGTAACATGCAAATAATCAATGGATTAGCCGTTTATGATGAAGGGAATAAAGATAATAGACCGATTATTTTTGTGCACGGTTTTCCGTACGATCATACAATGTGGGATTCGCAATTTGAGTTCTTCAAAAAAAAATTTAGAGTGATCTCCTACGATATAAGAGGCTTGGGTAAAAGTGAAACGGGTGACGGTCAATACACAATGGAATCTTACGTTGATGATTTGTTTAAAATCATTGAAGAATTGAATTTAGACAAACCAATTCTGTGCGGACTTTCAATGGGTGGATATATATCATTCCGTGCAATTGAGAGGCAGCAGAACCTGTTCGGCGGATTGATACTTTGCGATACAAAACCCCAAGCAGACGATGATGCCGGAAAGCTAAAGCGCGCCGCAGGAATAAAATTAATAAATGGCGACGGGGTAATAAAATTTGTCGACGGCTTTGTCCCGAATACCTTTGCGGAAGAATCCAAATCATTGGAGATTTATCGGATAACTTTGGATAAATGCAGAATGCAAAATCCAATTGGAGTAAAGGGTGCACTGATCGCAATGCTTTCGCGGACTGATACAAGTGAGGCAATTAAAAATTTCAATCTGCCGGTTTTATCAATCTGCGGAGAAAAAGATGCACTTACTCCGCCAGATGTAATGCGGGAGTTTACTAATAAAATACCAAATGCAAAATTTGCTGAAATTCCAAAAGCCGGACATATGACCCCATTGGAGGCACCGGATCTGTTCAATAAAATATTAGGTGAGTTTTTAGATAATCTAAATTAATTTGATTTGTTATGCAGGGAAAAGGGGAACCGGCTCCCTGCTATAAATTACTGCTCGTCAAAACCTTGGTCACTTTGATTTTCAAGTGGAATTCTTTTTTGCGCGCTGAGATTTAACTTCAAAACTTTTACAAATCGCTTCATTAAAATTTTCATTCTCAATTCAACATTCACTCAATATTTACTAAATTACGTGGTATTTTTTTTCAAATAGAGAGAGCTAAATGAACTTCTTCAAATCTGAATATTTTACCTACAGAGAAAACAGACTTTATTGCGATGATGTCCCGGTTTCAAAGATCGCTGATGAGTTCGGCACACCGGTTTATATTTACAGCAAGAAATTTTTTACAGATCGATACAATGAATTTAAAGACGCATTCAAAGATGTAGACCATACAATATTTT
>JAENZU010000085.1 GCA_016841125.1 Melioribacter sp.
ACATATAATTCAATTAATGGCGAGCGCCAGGGGGGAACGCTCAAACTCGTCTTTTCGAATGCTGTGTCGAGAGTTCAATATTTCACAGCAAAATTTGCCGGCCCCTGTCTTGGGATGACTATCCTGTTATCGATCCCAATTTTTTTGTGGATTGCAATGGTACTCCTTTATACTGTGCCGTTTACAAGGGATCATTGGCTGCTGCTTGGGGCACTGCTTTTTTTATCCCTTATCTACTTTACATTCTTTATTGTGCTGGGAATATTTGTATCATCTGTAACTCGCAAATCGTCGGCATCCTTTCTGATTTTACTGGTAATGTGGATAGGCTTTGTTTTTATTATTCCAAGAATAGGAGTTATGACCGCAGGACAGTTTGTTGAGGTTCCGTCCGAGGCACAGATCAGCAGTATCAAAGATGCTTACTCCAAAGAGAAGTGGGATGAACATTTTGCCGAGATGGAAAAGATCTGGGCAGAGAGGGAAGAGCAGATGAAAGGAATGACTGATGCAGAGCGGGAAGCTTACAGAGACGATATGAGCTGGGGCTGGATGGAAGAGGATGAAATTGCGAGAAAAGAACTGGATAAAAAGATTGCAGAATATTCGGCGCGGATTGAAGAGGATTTGAGAAATAGAAAGGGGGAACTTGAAAAGCTGGGGCTGAGCCTCGCAAGAATATCACCGGCGGCAGTTTATAATTTAGCAGCAATGAACCTTTCAACAAATGATGTTGAGAAAAAAGTTAGATTTCAAGATGCCATCAAAGATTACAAAAGTGACTTTGTTGAGTTCACCGAAAAAAAACGAGAAGAATCGGGCGGTACAGGCGGAATGATGATTTCGATCAGTTCAGAAACAGGATTGGATATTAAGGACGGTAGAAATGAAAGTGAAATGGATATATCCGAAGTGCCAAAATTTGAAGACTCCAAAAGATCGGCAGCCTCAATGCTTAATTCTACCTCCGGAGATTTTGCCATACTATTCTTTTTTACAGTTGTAGTTTTTGCCCTGGGATTCATTTCATTTCTGAAATATGATGTGAGATAAATGCAGAATTGTCAAAAAAAAAAGCCCCGGCGGGCAATTCCGGGGCAAGGGGCAAATAATGAGTTGCGCGATGGTCTTGGGAGGGTAACCAAGAGCCACGCGCGAGGGTATTGTGAAGTGTGGTGTTCAAACATAAGGTAACTTTTTAAATTACGCAAGTAAAAAATTCATAAAAGAGAATTTTTTTTCTGATATACATCTTTGCTTGCGAAAGAAATTAAAAATTGGCTTGATTTAACTATTTTCGTGATTGGACTATTGTAAAAAAATCCCTTTACTAAACAAAGTAATTTAAATAGATGTAAATAATTGGAGAGCTAAATAATAGGGAATCAAATCTATCGAATATGCCTCCGTGCCCCGGAATCAAAGCAGATGAGTCTTTTACTCCAGCATCTCTCTTTATTAAGCTTTCAATCAAATCGCCTATTTGCCCAAATGCGCCTACAATAATACCAATTACCAGTGCGTCGGTTAAACTTAGAAAATCCAAAATCAATGCCTTTGCCGCAATCATTGTTAGCACTGCAAATACAAATCCGGCAATTGCACCCTCCCAGCTTTTATTGGGACTAACGCGCGGAAACATTTTATGCTTTCCAAATGCGGTACCGAGAAAAAATGCTGCGGAATCACAAATCCAAATTGAAACTAGAATAGAAATAATTATAAACCCGCCTTCAGTATAAAGTAGATCCGAATAAGCGAAAAATTCTCTTATTCCCAAAATTGACGCCGCAAAAAATCCCATATAAAAAATTCCCAGTAAAGAAGCGCCAATATTTTGAATTGCGGAGGATTTGTTTCTGAATAATTCTGTAAGAAGTAGAAGCAGCACAATGATAAGCAGCAGAAATTTAAACTCAATAAATTGGAAATAATTATTAAGTATTATCGCGATTACCGATGGAAACCCGATTAATAAATTGAGAAAAATGTTTTTTTTCTTTGCCATCGAATAAAACTCGTGGAATGCCATTAACCCGATAATAATAACAAATAATAAAAACGGAATTTTACCAATGTAGCAAACAGCCACTATCAGCGGAATAGCTACTAATGATACGAGAATTCTTTGTGCCGTATTTGATAAAGCCATAATTAAACTAGATCGTTATCTTCATCTTCTTCATAATTATCATCTTCTCGATTTATGATGTCCTCAACAATACTTCTGGCTTCTTCTTGATCTGTTTTTTTAACCTTCAATTTTACAACGGAAAGGTCGCCGGGGGTAGGAAAACTTGTATCTTGCTGAACAAGAATCAAACTCTTAATATCAGCTCCCTCAAGGTTTGCCTTCAGCATATCGGCTTCATAAGTTTGGCTGCATGTATAAATTGTAACCCAATCTTCGGGTTTGATGAGACCGTCATTAAATTCTTCAAGCGGAATTAGTTTTTCTCCGCAATCAGGGCATGTGGTTTTCCCTTCGACATACTCGTACTCGCAATTAGGACAAATCATTGTGTCCTCCTATTATTTTGTGATAGTTCCGTTTTACATACACAATGAAAATTATAAATAAAGACAATAAAATAATAAAACTAATAAGGTGAAAGCTCAAAGAATCATATTCTGTAATTTTTGATGTAGTTAATTCTTCTTCACCAAATATAAAAAAGAGCATAACCGCAAAAAAATTATTTAAAAAGTGAAGAAATACCGGAATGAAAATAGAGTTGCTGATGTAAGCCGCGAACCCAAGATAAAACCCGAGAACTATCAATGCTATCAATCCGTAGGGATTAAAATGATAAAGTGCAAAAAAGAAAGCTGTAATTAAGGCAGCCCAAGCAGGTTTCATTTTAAATTCGAAACTTCTCTGCACAAAACCCCGGAAGAAAACTTCCTCGCAAATAGCAGGAGTTAGTGCAATTACGATGACTACAAATGAAGCTTCAAAAATTGAATCCGCCCTAATAAGATTGCCGTAAGTCTCTTCAACATATTTATCGAGAGTGTCGAAAAAGGATTTCATACTTTCAATTATGCCGCTGTTTGCTGCGGCAAGATCAAATAAATAATTTTGAACGTATAGAAAGTTCTGCAGTAAAGGAGTTAAAATAACCAAGCCAATTGTAAAAATAATAATCTCTTTTGCAGCCGGATATTTGAATCTAATTATTGTTCCAACATCTTCGTAAACCAGTTTAGCCAGCAGCAGTGCCGGAACCAAAATCAGTAGGATCTGCCCGCCTACAGTAAGCAGCCTCAGCGCATTTATATCCGCATTGGCAAAATCCATCCCGAATATTAGCAGCATTAAAATACTTCCGCCAACCTGGTAAAGAAAAAAGACTCCAAAAATTGCAAAGAATGCTGCTTTGAGCGGCGGAATAGTTGGATTTATTTCGGATTCCGGATCAATTGAATATTGCTGATTATCTTCTTCCGGATCATGTTCCGTATTAAAATTTTCCATTTAAGAGAATCTTCAATTTTATTTTTTGGATGTTAGTTTGCCGGCAAGCCCCTCGTAGGCGGTAAGCTCAGCATCTATTGAACCAATCACAACTTTTGTTTTAACTTTTACCGGTATTTTGAGCTCATCGTCGGAAAGCCACACTATAATATTTCCTTCACTCTTGAATAGACCCCCTTCTTCAACAAGCGGTTCGACAATAATGCAGTCGAACTCACCGGCATCAACGCTAATAGTTTCTTTTCCCAAATAAACAACATCAAGTGGGTAAACTTTATCTTTATAAAAATTTTCAAGATGGAAACGGTCGCCTGGTTTTAAATTTGTAAAATCGTAAGTTCTAACCAAATAGAATGCTGAAACGATATCGTTTACATTTTCCGGAATTTCATAACTCCCCTCCGTAGTTTTTGCAACTCCTCTCCGCTGATCAAAAAATGCAGAGAAATCCCGGGAGTATCCTCCCTCTCGAATGTGTTGCTCAAATCTCCACGGGAAAAGTCCTTCGAAATCCAGATAGGTTTCGTATCTATCTCTAACTTTGTAAAAGATGTCGAAACTTGGAACGGTATTAACTTTGAACGTAATATTATAAACATCCCGTCCTGAAATTTTTTTAATTTTTGGGATTGCCATTTCAGCAATGCCCGCAGTTACAAAACCGTATTTTACATCAAAAGTAAGTTTTTCTCCAACCACAAACGCATTGTTTTCGAGTTTTCTAAATTCCGATTCTTGACCAATTGCCGCGGAAATGAAAAGTAGATTAAGAAGTAATGATCTAATTTTATTTTTCATCTTTAGGTTTTTCCATAATATTCATTATTGTTTGATGCACATCATTTATGCTGATGCTGTTCATACAATTTAACTTCTCGCATTGTTTCCTAGTGCAATTGTTGCAATCGATCGTCGGTGAAAAAATATATTTGCGATTTGTGTATGGTCCCCATCTAATTGGTGAACATTGAGCAATCTTTGGATAGAACCCGATTACATATTTACCGAGTGCTGCGGCAATGTGTATCGGTCCGGTTGAGTTTGCAATAAGAATATCAGATTTATCAATAATAGCAATCAGTTCGCTCAAATCAAACAACCCGGCAAAATTTTTAATTCGCTCATCAATTTTCAATTCTTCACAATACTCAACTTCACTTTTACTGCCTGTAAGTATAACTTGATTTTGCGGATTTTCCGCGAGCAGTTTAACTAATTCTTTCATTTTATTTTTAGGAAGATCAACAGCGCTTCCGCCGCTGCCCGGATGCACAATTATTATTGGCAAATGCTGATCGATTCCATTTTCAGATAACATTTTATCGACTTTTTCTTCAGCATCTTTAGTATAAGTTAAATTAAATTCCGCGGTTTCGTTTTCTGCGTCAGCAATTCCCAGCAATTTTAACATTCGGAGATTATATTCGAGTTCGTGTCTTTCCCCGGATTTGCGATGTTCATAAATCTTTTTGTTGAATAAAAAAGAATACCAGCGGTAGCCTGTTCCTATTCTATTTTTTATTCCCGAAAAAAATAAAAATAGCGCAATTTTAAAAGTTGGATACACAATCAAGCAAGCATCAAATTTCTCTTTTTTAATTTTTGCTAAATTATTGAAGAATCCGGGATTCCCTTCCTCTTCGGAGAGAACCATCACTTCATTTATATAAGGATTTAACGCTGCCAAGTCTTTAGTATATTCCCTAAGCAGAAATGTAATGTGTACGTTTGGGAAGTGTTTTTTGATGACACCGGCAACCGGCAGAGATAGAACTACATCTCCAATTCTATCTGTTCTAACAATCAATATTTTTTTTGGTGAGATCATTTTTTAGAAATAAATCTGCTGTTTTTTATATAAAACCGCCAGGGGAGTTCCTTCGATTTTTTAATCCCGATTCTTGCTGTCTGCACAATTTCCGACATCTTTAATTTAGGATTATCCAAAATATAAATTTCACTTTTTGTTAGGTCTGTTCCGTTATCACTGCGATTAATTCCAAATGCCTTGCAAATTTTTGCCGGACCGCTGGCAATGTTAAATAATTCTTTTCCGGATATTTTATTTCTGCCGAATCGGTTTACTGCCATCTCTTCAATTTCATTAAGCGGTTCAATTGCTCTCAGCAAAACAGCCTGTCCATGATCCTTTTTTCCCGTTACAACATTACAGCAGAAGTGCATTCCGTAGGTGAAATATACATATAAAAATCCGCCCTCTTCAAACATAATCTCATTTCGTTTTGTTTTACCGCCGTAGGTGTGGGCTGCTTCATCAATCAAGCCGTCGTAAGCCTCAACTTCAACTATTTTTCCGGCTAATCGTTTTCCGTTAAATTCGCGCACAAATATTTTTCCTAAAAGAGCCGGAGCTATTTGAAGAACTTCATGTGAATAAAATTCTTTTTTTAGTTTTTGGGTGGGGTCAAAATTAGTCTGAGATGTATTTGCAGAAGGAATAATTATCCCTCATTATTTTTTTCGATTTCCACTTCAGTTATAATTTGCTCAAAATGTTCTTTTCTTTCGGGATATTTAATAAGCAACTTTTTATACATAGCTAAAGCTTCATCTAAACTGCCCTGCGATCTATAAATTCCCGCAAGTGTTTCGGAAACAATTTCCGGTTCTTCCGCTTTGGGAGAATCAACCTCTTCTTCATTTTCTTCATCAGAAGAAAATTGTTCATCCAAAGGAATTGAAGGTGAATCGTTAACGGAGGATAGAATTTTTTCAATCTCCGCTGAATAAAATTCCCTGGTTTCATTTGAGTTAAACAACAAACATCCTGCCTCCAATTCGGAGTAAGCGAGTTCCCTTTCTCCGAGGAGCGCAAAAGCTTTTGCTAAGAGAATTCGTGCGGTCGGATACTCAGGGTAAATTCTGATTCCATTTTGAAGAAGTTCGACGGCTTTGTTCAAATTACCGTCAATCATTTCCTCCTCTGCAATTCTAGCAAACAAGGGAGAATTTTCACTGAATTCGTAAAGCAGCCGAAGTGTTTTAATTTCTTCTTTTCTTTGAACGGAATCCAATTATTACCTCACGATTTTAACTTTACAAGTTTATGCTTAAACGATAAAAACGAAACAGTTCCAAATCCTATAAAAAACATTAGCTGAAACGGCAACGCTGCAATTTCCATAAAATATACCGAAGCGGCAACCCCAATAAAACAATATGCGGCAAGCATTAATTCAACGAAAGCCGACTGATCAACTTTAAGTGTTTTAAGATACTTATTATTGAAGACAGAATCTTTTTTATCAATAATTTTGAATTTGGGAGTTCTTACAAATTCACTTTTCCGGCTGAGTAAACCCTCAACCACTGCGCGGGAATTGTTAACCGCAAGCCCCATGCTGCCTGCCATGAATAGCGGAAAAAGTGTGATTTTTTTTCGCCAATCCGCGTGAACATCTTTTTGTGCGAAAACGTAAAAAAGAAATGAACTGATAAACGCCAAAATGAAAATTGCCATAAAGTTGAAGAAGGGCGCATACGGACCGGCATTTTTTATAAATATGAGCGGCACATTTAGTATTCCCGCTAACAAAATAAATGGGAACACAATATTATTTGTTAAATGAAAAGTAGATTGAAGCTTGACCCTCAAAGGCAGTTTTGCATTCCAAACCTGGGGCAGAAGTTTTTTGGCTGTTTCGATCGCTCCTTTTGTCCACCTGAACTGTTGAGCTTTGAGTGCATTAATTTCAGACGGGAGTTCAGCGGGAGTTGTAAAATCGCGGAGGAACACGAACTTCCAGCCTTTCATTTGAGCACGGTAACTTAAATCGAGATCTTCGGTTAACGTATCGGCGTGCCAGTTGCCGGCATCCATAATACAGTCTTTGCGCCAAATACCGCCGGTTCCGTTAAAATTAATGAAGAACCCGGATTTGTTACGGACAGCCTGCTCAATAACCAAATGTCCGTTGAGTGCCAATGCCTGAATTCTAGTTAAAAGCGAATAATTTTCGTTCAGATGTTCCCATCGCGACTGCACCATTCCGATTTCCGAACTAGCAAAATAACGGAGTGTTTTTTTCAGGAAATCTTCGGAGGGTACAAAATCGGCATCAAATATTGCAACGAATTCACCGCTTGCTGTTTTCAATCCTTCTTTCAGTGCGCCGGCTTTAAAGCCCGTTCTGTCAATTCGATTGATCTGCTGAATATCAAATCCTTCAGTTTTTTTAATTTCAACTATTTTAGCAACTACATCAACTGTTTCGTCTGTGGAGTCATCGAGCACCTGAATTTGTAAAAGTTCTTTCGGGTAATCTATTTTGCAAACCGCATCAATCAGTCTTTCCGCAACGTAAAGTTCGTTAAATAAAGGCAGCTGAATTGTAACTTTTTTGTCGAACTTGTAATCTTCATTTTCCAGCGGAAGATTTTTCGCATATTTTCTGTGATAATAAAGCATTATAAATCCGTGACTTCCAAACACCAGCAATATGGTGAGAGAAATTATATACACCATTAAAACAATATGATCAAAGACCATTTTACACCATCCCTAAATGTTACCAATTGGAAACGACACCGAGAAGTATATCCTCGCTAATTTTATCTACTGCATCTTCAATAGCTGTTCTGCGGGCAGTAACCAAATCGCCGTCATTAGTTGAATAGTCACCAAAGTTCGAAAATGTTTTATCGAAAATGGTTTTTCTTTCAACGAGATCGCGATAAAGAACTTTAGCACCGAGAGTAATTCTGCGCTGTGTAACGTCTTCCCCTCCGGCAACAACATTCGGAGCGTCGGAAAGTGATGTGACGGTACATTCTAAAATTGCATCGGCATTACCTTTTTCGGCTACTTGAAGAGTATTATCGTCTATAAATTTTTGAATTAATTGATTAGTAAATTCTTCGGCAAGATCCGCTTCACCCGAACCGCTTCTATCCTGAGAAATAGGGATAGCGATCGACTGCAGATGCGGGGGCACCGAAGCTCCGGTAAAAGAATAACTGCATGCAGTTAACGCCAGCGCAGTTATAATGAGCCCAAATAATATATTTAATTTAATGTATTCCATATTCCTTAATTTTTCTGTACAAAGTCCGCTCGCTTATATTCAGCAATTGTGACGCCGTTCTTTTATTCCATTTTGCGTAACGGAGTGCATTTCTGATCGCTTTTTCTTCGAGCTTATCCAACGCAACAACTTCTTCACCTTCCGCATTACTAAATGAACCGTTATCTTTGTTACCTCTTAAGGCGAGGTCTTTCAATTCAATTAAATCTTTTTTTATTTCAATCAAAGCACGGTAGATCATTTCACGGTCAACAGATTCAGGGGGTCGGTTTAGATGAACCGGCAGATTTCGGTTTTCAATTACCTGCTGATGCTGTGCAAGCAGCGGGGCAAAGTCACCCACATCGAGGCTTCCGCTTCTATTTAAAGCCGATGCGGTTTCAACTGCATTTTTAAGTTCCCGTATATTTCCGGGCCATGAATAATCCATTAAAAGCTCGAATGCCCGGTTGGTGATTTTGGGCTCCGTAATATTATTTGCTTTGCAGTACTGCTTTAGAAAGTAATAAATAAGTGAGGAAATATCTTCCTTCCGGTCACGCAGCGGCGGAATGTTTATGGTAACTGCTTTTAATCTAAAATAGAGATCTTTCCGGAACCTCTTTGAGTTGACTTCTCTTTCTAAATCTTTGTTTGATGCCGCTATTATCCTAACATCAACCCTGGTAACTGTTTCGCTCCCGATACGCATAAATTCTTTCGTTTCTAAAACGCGAAGAAGTTTAACCTGGGTAGTCAAAGGCATTTCTGCAATTTCATCGAGGAACAAAGTTCCGCCGTCCGCAATTTCAAAGTAACCTTTTCTATCTTCAACAGCCCCGGTAAATGATCCTTTTTTGTGACCGAATAACTCACTTTCCAGAATTCCTTCGGGAATAGCACCGCAGTTGACATTAACCATCTGTTTATTGCTTCTGCGGCTGTAACCGTGGAGCGCCCTTGCAAATACCTCTTTGCCTACACCGCTTTCGCCGTGTATTAAAACAGAAATGTCGGATTGAGCGACCTGCATTGTAATATCAACCAGATCTTTGATTCTTTTGGAAGTTCCGAGTATTCCGTATTTTTCTTGAAATTCTTTAATTGTCATAAATATTTAAATAATTCAGCCTTTTAAAATACAATTATTTCAATCCAAAATATATATCATTTATTTGCAGGATTTGTCCGCTTTTAAATATAAAAAGAGCTGCCGTCTTCAGCAATTGAAACTCTTTCCGCACTTTCTGCGGGCAGACTTTTGTGCCACTTTTCCAATGAACCAAGAGCGTTATCGTCAATATGAGTTAGAATGATTTTGGTTAATAAATTACGCTGCAGAAATTCCGAGAGTTCGCCGGGGGAAACATGAGTGGTTTCTAAAATAGCCAAATCAAAATTTTCATTTTTGAACAAGTAAAAATCTTCTGATGATCCTACATCGGAAGAGTAATAAATGTTTCCGCCCGGAAATTCGATCAACATACTTGCCGAATAAAACACCGAATCCATTGGAACTTCAAAATCGTATTTATTTCTGATGTGACTGTTTTGTTTTGCGGTGATCGTTAAATTTTTATCAATCTGAACCGGTTCGTCACTTATGAAT
>JAENZU010000086.1 GCA_016841125.1 Melioribacter sp.
TAGTATTTTTACCGCAAGATAATGTTCTCGAAAAAGCATATCGGAGTATTGGTGAATTTTATCACAAGTATTTAGATAAATTTGAAAATTAATTTTTTTATGAGATCCTCGGAATTTCTAAAATTCCGGGGATATTTCAGCAATTCAATTAGTATCTATAATTAATTGATTAATTTATACAGCCTTCCCGCCTAGATTCGATTACTACGATTATCTATATTTAAAGTTTAGTTTACTCATTAAAATAATATACTAATATTGAATAATTTTAATATCACCAGACTGCAAAACGGAATTACCGTAGTCTCAGAAAATATATCTTACGTAAAATCCTTTTCATTAGGATTTTGGTTTAACGTTGGTTCGAGAGAAGAAAATTCCAAGAATAACGGCATCAGTCATTTTATTGAGCATATGCTTTTTAAAGGCACCAAAAAAAGAACCGCCAGAAACATTGCGGATTCAATTGAATCTCTCGGCGGCTACTTAAACGCTTTTACTACAAAAGAACAAACATGTTATTACGGGCGCGGACTCAACAATCATATCGAAAAAACATTTGAAGTTCTTGCGGATATGGTTCAATATCCTTTGTTCAAACCGGCTGATATTAAAAAAGAAGCAACGGTTGTGATTGACGAACTTTACGATATCGAAGATACTCCCGAAGAATTGATCTTCGATGAGTTTGAAAATAACTTATTCCGTTCGAGTTCTTTGGGAATGCCGATAATTGGTACAAGCGAAAATATTTTAAAATTTGATCAGAAGATGTTGTCCGAATACATTTCGAAAAATTATACATTCGACAATCTATTTATCGTCGCTTCGGGTTCGGTCGATAACGAAAAAATTATTAAAGATGTTGATAAGTACTTTAGTAAAGATCTCGGTTCCAGCGGTAAGCGAAGAAAAAGAATCGATCCGGTGAAACCAACGGATGTCCAAATTTACAAAGACATTCAGCAGGTACATTTAATTTTTGGTAGAAGTGCACCGGGCATGAAAGATGATCTCAGAATCCCTATAAATTTACTGTCTCATATTTTAGGTGAAGGGAGCAGTTCAAGACTGTTTCAATCTGTACGGGAAAGGAACGGAATTGCATACCAGGTAAATTCATTCCTAAATTCTTTTTTCGACATTTCATCATTTGGTATTTATTTATCTACAAATGAAAAATCAATTGAAAAAGCTCATACAATAATTCTAAATGAATTTGCTAAATTGCGCAATAAAAAAGTTTCGGAAAAGGAACTGAAAAAAGCTAAAGAATATTTAAAAGGAAACTTGCTGATGAGCCTCGAAAGCACAACGAACCGTATGCTGAGGATTGCTCAAAGTGTAATTTATTTCGATGAAATTGAAACAATTGAAAACTCCATTTCGAAAATTGATGCCGTTTCTAGGGATCAAATTTTATATCTTTCGAATGAGTATTTAAACCCCGAAACTTTTAGCAAAACAATTGTAAGTTCTAAAAATTTATTAATGCATTCAGCGGCTTAAAACACAAAGGATTTTTTATGCCTAAATTAACAATAGACGAAAAAGAAATAGAATTTAAGCAGGGTCAAACGATAATTGAAGCCGGTAAGGATAACGGTATTGAAATTCCGCATTTCTGCTGGCATCCAAAACTGTCAATTTCCGGCAATTGCCGTGTCTGTTTAGTTGAAGTTGAAAAAATGCCAAAACTTGTGATCGCTTGTTCAACATTGGCATCCGATGGAATGGTAGTTCACACTCAATCAGAAAAAACAATAAAAGCAAGAAATGCAGTGATGGAATTCTTTTTGATCAACCATCCTTTGGATTGTCCTATTTGCGATGAAGCCGGCGAATGTAAACTTCAGGATTATGCCTACAGTCATGGCGTTGGCGAAAGCCGTTTTGATGAAGAAAAGGTTCACAAGAGAAAAAGAGTTGAACTTGGACCACGAATAATGTTTGACGCAGAGCGCTGTATTTCCTGCTCAAGATGTATCCGGTTCTCAGACGAAATTGCAAAAGAAAATCAACTCACATTTGTTAAGAGAGGCGACAGAGTTACAATTACAACTTTCCCTGGTGAAAGTTTTGATAATCCCTATACTTTGAATACCGTTGATATTTGTCCCGTTGGAGCACTGACAAGTTTGGATTGGAGATTTAAAACCAGAGTGTGGGAAACTTCATCTACGGAATCTGTTTGTATTGGCTGTTCGAGAGGCTGCAACACAGAAATTTGGGTGAGAAACAATAAGATATTACGATTAACACCGCGTCAGAATGAAGAAGTTAATGAAACATGGATGTGCGATCACGGTCGATTAAACACATTCAAATTTGTTAATGAAGAAGACAGAGTTGACGGACCGCATCTGAATAAAAATGGCGAACTTGTAAAAGTAGAGTGGAATGAAGCCTACTCGACTGCATTTAAAAAATTGAAAGAATTTAAACCCGGCGAAATTGCATTCATCGGGTCGGCTTATGCAACCAACGAAGATAATTATGCATTGGTGAAATTTGCAAAGTCTCTCGGAGTTACAAATATCGACTTTTTAAGACACACAATTCCCGGTGATCAGGACGACATTTTAATTAGAGAAGATAAAACACCAAATACAGTCGGAGCCCTTTTGATGGGGGTTAAACCACTTGCCGGAGGCAACGGATCGAAACAGATTATTGAGTTGATCAGATCAAATAAAATTAAAGCTCTTTATGTAATGGAAGATGATTTAATCGGCGACGATAGTGAAATGGAAAAATTACTTTCTAAATTGAATTTGCTTATTGTGCATGCTTCTAATTTTAACAAGACTGCGCAATTAGCACACGTAGTGTTCCCTGCTTCCACTTATGCAGAAAAGCACGGTACATTTGTTAATTTCCAAAACAGAATTCAGCGAATTAAACCTGCTGTTGCAACTGAAGAAATGGACAGAACTTTAGATGGAATGTCTCAATCAAGATGGGATAAATTCGGATCTAAATATGACCGTTGGATGCAGGGTAAAAAATTTGATGCAAATCCAAGCTGGAAAATTATTTCAAGGCTCTCCGGTCAGTCTAATCAGCAATTAAAATACGACACCGCAGATGATGTCTTTGAAGATATTGCAAAATCTGTAACGGAATTAAAGTCTTTGGATTTAGATGATTTAGGAAATCAAGGAGTAGAACTGGGTTCACAAAAAGTAGGTAGTGCAAAAACAGTTAATTCGGAGTTATCTTAAAATGAGTATTCTCGAGATAATCATTATTACATTTGTAAAAATTTTATTTATCATAACGGCAATGCTTCTTACAGTATCGTATTCGGTTTACTTTGAGCGTCGCATAAGTGCCTGGATTCAAACTAGACTCGGACCCAACCGTGTGGGCTGGGAAGGTATTCTACAGCCATTTGCCGATGTATTCAAACTGCTGCTTAAGGAAGATATTGTTCCTGAGAAGTCAAACAAACCGCTGCATACTTTAGCCCCGTTTATTGCTCTGTTTGTTGCATTTTCAACTTACGCCGTAATCCCGATGGGACCTGAAGTAACCATCTTCGGCTACAAAGTAAATTTGGTTGTTGCCGATGTAAATATCGGAATTCTCTACGTATTGGCATTGACATCTTTGGGTGTTTACGGAATTACTTTTGCGGGCTGGTCGTCCGGCAGCAAGTATTCTCTTTTAGGAGGTGTTCGTGCTTCTGCACAAATGATCTCTTACGAAGTTTCCATGGGTTTTTCGATAGCTGGCGTGGTGATGATGGCAAGTTCTCTCAGTCCTGTTGCAATTGTTAATTCTCAGTACGGCTGGATGTGGAATGCGATTGTTCAGCCTATAGGGTTTATTACTTTTGTTATATCTGCCTTTGCCGAAACTAATCGGCTTCCTTTCGATTTGCCGGAAGCGGAACCTGAACTTGTAGGAGGATATCACACAGAATACAGCAGTATGAAATTTGCGAGTTTTTTTCTAGCAGAATATGCAAATATGATAATTGCCAGTGCGATGATAGTTACACTTTATTTAGGCGGATGGCAGGTTCCTTATATAGATAAATTAGGTTTGGGAGAAACATTAACCACGCTAATACAAGTTGGAGCCTTCTTCGCAAAGATCGGCGCATTAATTTTCTTCTTTATTTGGGTAAGATGGAGCATCCCCAGGTTCCGCTACGATCAATTGATGAATATTGGTTGGAAAGTTATGTTCCCGCTTTCGCTGTTAAACGTTGTTTGGGTAGCAGTAGTTTTAATGATATTTAATTAAAAGGATTTTACATGCCGGACAAGAAAAGAAAAAAAGATTTAACTTTTGCTCAAAAATTATATTTGCCCGAAATTTTTAAGGGTTTAGCTCTTACTTTTAAGAGTATGCTAAAACCGTCCGTAACCATGGAATACCCGGAAGTTAAGTTCGTTCCGCCGGCAGCTTATAGGGGAAGACCCGTACTGGTTGAAGAAAAAGACGGAACTGAAAGATGTGTTGCCTGCGGTCTTTGTTCGCGTGTTTGCCCGGCGCTTGCAATTGAAGTGCAGCCGGAAGAAACTGAACTTGAAAAAGAAAGATATCCAAAGTTGTTTGAAATAAATATGATTAGATGTATATTCTGCGGCTTCTGCGAAGAGGTTTGTCCCGAAGAAGCTATTGTTATGAGTAAAGATTATGAACTAGTTTTTACTAGTCGGGAAGATGCAATTTACGGTAAAGATAAACTTCTGGTTCCGGTAGATCAGCTTAAAGATCGATTGGAATTTTTACGGAACTTTAAGTAACTTTCAATCATTATTCTAATTCCGATAAAATCGTGATGCGAAAAATCATCGTTGTCATATTGCTGTTGTTTCTAAATGTTTATTTTGGTCAGACCGAAATTGCATTATTTAAGACGGGCTATCCTCATTTAGTTCCTGAAAATTCCAAGTTCCAGATTTCAATAATTACCAGACTTCTAAGTCGTGATCTAACTCGAATTCAATATTTCGTATCGACCGATAATAACTTTAAGATTGATAGTGCTATTGCCGGAAACGCATTAAAATCGAAAAAAATGAAATTGGGGGTTTATTCCTCTGATGATGGATCGGAAAATTATAAAGTTGAAATAAGTGACTCGAATTTTATCTCATCCGGATTTTTTCAATTAAAGCTCTATGTTTCACCAATTACTAATTCTTTATCCAAAATAGATTTTTTGGTAAACCTGTTTGATAAAGATGGTGAAAAGTATTCCTACAATTCTTTAGATTATGAACAAAAGAATTCGATTGAACCAGCGGTAATTTCATTTTATAAAGATCAATCATTTGCCGGTAAAGCTGTTGAATTTAGGAGCAATTCCTATTTGCAATATTCCGATTTAAAAGGCGAAATAGAGAATAATGTTGTTGACGAGTTTTGGATTAAATTCAATCGCTTTGAAGGTAATTTTTTAGAAATTTCCAAATTAAACGGCGGCAGTTTTATTTTGGGTATAAATAAATTTGGAATGCTAAAATCAGAAAATAAGAACTTCAATAATATTTTCTCGAAGTTTTATCAAGAACTATTTATCAGCAGTAAAGTCTGGAACCATATAGTTGTTGCAATTGACAGGAAAACAAATTCACTTAGGATTTTTGCAAATAGCGATCTATTCGCAGAATTTGATTATCCTATTATTAACCGGTGGAGCGATCTCTCATTTAAATTCACGAATAATTCAGCCTCGGGAAACTTTCAACTAGATCTGCTGAAAGTTTGGGATTCATCAAAGGAATTAGACTTCTTTAATAAAGAAAGACATTTTAAATATTTGGAATCCGACAGTACAATAAATAAGCTAATTTTAGATTTTGATGATAAAAACACTTTAGAAAAAATTGTAGCAAAAAATGATTTTATTAATCTTAAACTCAATCAGCTGCGTTTTGTTGAATCGAATGCACCAATATTTTCACGTGCGCCCAAGTTAAGCAGCCATGTTTCCGGACGTATCGTTTATATTGAATGGAAGCCAGCCGATGCTATGTTTGCAGAAGAATTTGTTCTTGAAAGATCTTTAGAAGGCAGCACATATGATGAGATTTATTCAACTACTGCATCTGATGATCCTGAAAACATTTATTATTATTCGGACCGGAAAGATGACGAAGCCGATGTAATTTACTACAGGATAAAACAGGTAAATTTTGATGGGTCAATTGCCTATTCTCCATCGGTAAAAGTTGGATTGGGGCAAAAAGAAGTTTTTTCGATAATCAATAATTTCCCGAATCCGTTCAATCCTTCTACTACTATTTCTATTGAAGTTTTAGAAGTGGATGAATTTGAAATCACGGTTTACGACATAGTTGGAAATAAAATTGAAAGATTATACGAAGGACCATTAGCTCAAGGCAGACATTCGTTTGAATTTGATGGTTCAGATTTAACGTCGGGAATTTATCTTTACGAAGTTAAAACTCCGCATTCTTTGCAAGTGGAGAAAATGATCCTGGCTAAGTAATGAGACGGCGTGTAATATAGCTATTCTTTAAAAGTTGTGGTTCAATGTTATCAAAAGTATTTTCGAGTGCAACAATCGGCATCGACGCCTATTTAGTTGAGGTTGAAACTCATTGTGAAAAACAAATTCCGGGTTTTACAATTGTGGGATTGCCGGATAGCGCCGTTAAAGAAAGCAGGGAAAGGGTAAACGCAGCAATAAAAAATTCTAACTTTGATCTGCCCCCCAGAAAAATAACCGTTAACCTTGCGCCGGCTGATATCAAAAAGGAAGGCAGTTCCCTCGATTTGCCCATTGCGGTAGGGCTTTTAGCCGCAAATGAATTAGTTGAACCAGTGCTTTTGGAGAATACGGTTTTTTTAGGTGAATTATCACTCGACGGAACACTTCGGCATGTTAAGGGAACTCTTCCTATTGCAGTAGAAGTAAAACGTCAGGGAATGAAAAACTTAATAGTGCCGGAAGACGGGGTTAAAGAGGCTTCAATTGTTGAAGGTATTAATGTTTACGGGGCAAAAAGTTTAAATGAGGTAATAAATTTTCTTAATGGGGATAAAAACTTAAAGCCTGTTTACACAAACCGAGAATCTATTTTTTCTCAGGTTAATAAATACCATCTCGATTTTTCTGATGTTAAAGGTCAGGAAAATGTAAAACGTGCATTGGAAATTGCGGCAGCAGGCGGGCACAATATTTTAATGATAGGTCCTCCGGGATCGGGCAAAACAATGCTGGCTAAAAGATTTCCATCAATTCTTCCTCCTTTAACTTTTAACGAAGCTCTGCAAACAACTAAAATTCATTCGGTAGCGGGAATTTTAGGAAAAGAAGTTGCTCTCATTACTGAACGCCCATTTCGAAGTCCGCATCATACTGTTTCCGATGCCGCTTTAATAGGCGGTGGTTCATTTCCCAGACCGGGGGAAGTTTCTTTTGCACATCACGGGGTTTTATTTTTAGATGAACTTCCGGAATTTAAAAAGAACGTTTTAGAAGTTATGCGGCAGCCGATGGAAGATTATAAAGTCACAATCAGCCGTTCTAAAATGTCCCTCGAATTTCCTGCTAACTTTATGCTTGCCGCGGCAATGAACCCATGCCCATGCGGGTATTTTACCGATCCGAATAAAGAGTGCACATGCAATACGACCCAAATTCAAAGGTATATGTCTAAAATTTCAGGACCTTTGTTGGATAGAATTGATATCCACATTGAAGTGCCGGCAGTAAAATATAAGGAGCTATCTTCCACTGCCAAAGGAGAATCTTCGGAAGAAATAAGAAAAAGAGTAGTTAACGCCAGAAAAATTCAACAGCAGCGGTTCGAAAATAAAGATTATATTTTTAATAATGCGGACATGGGTACCCGGGAAGTTAGAGAATTCTGCAAATTGGATTCGTCGGGTGAAGAGTTGCTAAAAATGGCGATGACTAAATTAGGGCTTTCTGCAAGAGCTTACGACAGAATTTTAAAAGTGAGCAGAACCATTGCAGATTTAGAACTGGAAAAGAACATTTTGCCCCAGCACATTAGTGAAGCAATTCAATACCGCAGTTTAGATAGGGAATTGTGGAACCACTAAAACTGTTTGATATTACCAAATAGAAATACTATTTTCTATTTGATTGAATCAAATAGAAATGGCAAAGCGAAATGGAACATCTTCACGAAGATTTATACAACTTTAATCCTTGGTGGGAAGAGGATTACAAAACAAATTTGATTCCGCGCGAAAAATTTCTCAGTATTCTCAGAACCTCTGAGAAAAGCAAAGAAATTGTAATATTAACGGGATTACGACGAGTTGGGAAATCCTCTATTGTGAAATTGTTTATCAAAGAACTTTCCACTCGTATTGACCCGCGAAAGATTTTGTATGTATCACTCGATTCTATAGCGATTGAAAATATTAGTGTTCACAGTTTGGTACGTGAATTCAGGAAGATTCATCAATTAAAAAGAAATGAAAAGCTTTATCTTTTTTTTGATGAAGCAGCTTATCGTGAAAATATTAACCAAGAACTTAAAAGTCTTTATGACAATGAAAACGTTAAGATTTATGTCTCCGCCTCATCCGCGACAATCTTAAAAGATAAAAATGGATTGCTTACCGGCAGAACAAAAATAATTGAAATCTTGCCGCTCGATTTTTTCGAATATATCGCTTTCAAAAACATTAAAGCAAAAAAGTCTGAAGAGTATTTAACTGAACGATACTTTGAAGAATTTATGCAAAATGGGGGAATGCCGGAATTTATTTTAACGGGGGAAGCTGAATATCTGAACAATTTGGTTGATGCAATTATTTATAAAGATATTGCCTACTATCATGGGGTTAAAGATATTTCTTCATTGAAAGAATTTTTTAGACTTTTGATGGAGAGAGCCGGAAAACAATTATCTCTGAATAAAATATCAAAAATTACTGGAATCTCTACTGAAACTGCAAAAAGATATTTCGAATATTTTCAGAGTACTTATTTAATTTATGCAATTGAACGGTGTGGAAAATTAAATGAAAGATTAAGAGCACCAAAAAAGATCTATGCTGCTGATCTAGGAATAAGAAATTTAGTTACCGGGTTTAGGGATAAAGGAGCACTCTTTGAAAATTTAGTCTTCTTTTTAATCAAAGAAAAATCGCCTTGCTATGTTTACCAAAACAGTATTGAGCTCGATTTTTACTATAACAATACTCTGCTTGAAGTTAAGTACGGTAGAGAATTAGAGGATAAGCAAAAGAAATTATTTGAGGGTTTTAAAGCCGATCAAAAAAATCTCATTTCCGAGGTTAAAGATTATTTATTATTTAAATGAGAATTAACTGAATTCAAAATTGTGCAAACTAATTAAGTAATAAAATTTCGAGGATTTTATGAGTGATGGGTAGAGAAGTCAAATGAATAAAATGGTAAGTCAGTAGTAAAGTGAATGTAATTAAAAACCTCACCAACTATACCATCAATTTATAGATTAGGGCTTTGATAGTGCAAATGATTGTTTTAAGATAAATAAACTTCAGGCTTGTTCAGCATTCTAATACCGCAGTTTAGATAGGGAATTGTGGAATCATTAACAGTTTTGATCAATAATCCAAGATCCTTAAGAAACCCAGGGCAAATTCAACAAACAAATATATTTTTCTTTTAAACTTTTCTTGCATTTAGTTTCATATCGATATATATTTGTAGCTCGTTTCTTTTAAAGTTTTGAGTACCGGGGCGGACGCCGGAGTTGGAGAGCCGGGGCGGACTGTAAATCCGTTGGCAAACGCCTTTGGGGGTTCGAATCCCTCGCCGCCCACATTCTGAAACTTAATGAAGGAGAATCGGAAGCCATTCTTATTCGTACTTCGTTAAGATAATTCTGTTAAAATAATACCAATATTCTGTAGCGGATTAAAAATTAAATCCGATTACTTCTTGTTGCTCTTTTTTTATTGAAAATGAAATTATAAGCGGGAGTAACTCAGTTGGCTAGAGTCACAGCCTTCCAAGCTGTTGGTCGCGGG
>JAENZU010000087.1 GCA_016841125.1 Melioribacter sp.
CAATTCACTGTTGATCTCTGCATGTTCAAAATTTAAATAATTTGTCTCATTGTCTTTCTCGTAAGAGTTGTGGTCAATAGTTCCTTTTTTAGGGTCGGGCACATCAATGTTGTAAGGTATGACTTTGGTACGTGCAAATTCTTGTCCCGAACTGATCATTGAAATACCTTGTGAAGTAAGCAGGAAGAGAGCACCTAGCTTATTAAGCTTAAGCTGAGTTGGAGTTAGTTCAACAAGACTGTCTACATCCTTTATTATTTTATGATTAAGTTTTTCATTCAGCCCTATTCTTATAAAGTCGCCAAATGTATAACCATCGTGCGATTCTAAATAATTAACCGAGTGTTCCTTTTTTTGAAAGAGACCAAGTTTATCTTTTACTAATGTTCCGTTTACGTAGCTTTTTATTCTATCAATATTATTATTCCCGTACCATTTGCCGAAAATCCAGCCGTGACCGTTAATAGGATTTTCCCCCTTAATTCCATTTCTAATTTGATCGTTCCATGCACCCCATCCTCTTAATGAAAATCCTTTGGGGTCATATCCGCCGCCCCAGGGTTCACAAACAATTATAACATTTGGATTTATTTTCTTTGCCTGATAAATTATTTCTTCTATAGTTTCCCAATCCAGCAATTTACCCAAGTCAAATCTAAATCCGTCGATGTGATATTCTTTCATCCAAAATAATATGCTTTCCACGATTAGTCTGCGTGCCATAGGACGTTCGGTTTTAAAATCATTACCGCATCCGCTTTGTGCAATAAAATCTCCCTGCTCGTTCAATCTAAAATAATATTCTTTATCAATCTGTTTTAGGTTGCCTGTTTCGTACTGTGAGAGATGGTTATAAACCACATCCATAATTACAGCTATACCTTCATTGTGAAATGCTTTTACCATGTTTTTAAATTCAGTTACCTGACTTCCGTCATCGCCCATCCAGGTATTCCACTTCAACTGATCCCAATTCTGAGCATAGTAAGCTGCGGGGGCGAAAAAATTAGACGTCATGTAACCCCAATAATTTCTCTCGTAGGGATTCCACGTATTAAACTTCCCGTCAATTGAATCTTGATACGGTATTTCGATACAGCCGAACTCGTGTGCGGGCAGCAGTTCAACCGTATTTACACCTAAATCTTTTATATAGCTGATGCCTCCCTTAATTCCTTTTTCCGTGAGACCTCTATACGTCCCGGGATATTTAGCCCCGGCGGAGGGATGCTTCGTTAAATCACGAATATGCATTTCATATATTATCAAATCACGCCAGTCATTCTCAATCCAATTATCATTTCCCCAATCAAATTGATCTTCATAAACTGCGGATCTGCGGGGGTTCATATAAGTATTATATGTTGCAACAGCTTTAGCGTAAGGGTCAACACATATCACCTTGTTTTGTTCGTCAAGATTTTCACCTTCGCGGTAAACTTTGAAACCATAAAAAAGTCCTTTCAATTCGCCATTCAAAACATATTCCCACACAGCATCTTCATCGCGAACCATTTCATATTCACTTCCGCTTTTGTCGTTTGGATTTTCAAATGTGCATAAAACAACTTTAACCGCGGAAGGAGTGAAAATCCTAAAATAAGTTTTACCGCTATCAATAAAAGAGCCGAGCCTTTTATTTGAATAAAAAGAATCAAGATCTATTTGCTTTTGTACAGTTATTTCTCTTTCAACTGTTTGAACTACATAGGTGTCGCCTGACTTAAACAATGTGGTACCTTCGGTTTTGTTTAGAATAAATATTAGTGATAATAATATTATTATCGATAATTTTTTCATTGTCTTTAACTTTATAAATGTGATTATCTAAACTTACATAAAAGAATACAACAGTTTCAAAATCTTTTTTGTTAATTTTAGAAAATCGATTTGTTAAAGAGTTCATGAAAATTTTTGGCATATAATAATAGCCAACGTATCTTATTATATTACAAAGGATTAGTGCTTCGGAAAGCTTATTTTAATTGGAGGGTTTCTTTTACTGTTACGAAAAGTATTACTTCATCAAAATAAATTTTTTAGTTTCAGAAAAATCTCCGGCTTCCAATTTGTAGAAATATACACCGGAAGAAGATATAGCAAGAATTTTGTTGCTGTTTAGTTTTACAGAGTATTTGCCGGCATTTTTCATTTCATCAACAAGAGTTGTTATTTCGTTTCCAAGAATATCATATACCTTTAACGACACAAAGCTTTGCTCGGGAATGTAATATTCGATAGTCGTAGAAGGGTTGAACGGATTTGGATAGTTCTGCATTAACTTATATTTGCCTGCAACTAATTCATCTTCAACCCCGCTGATTTCATTAAAAACATCTCTCAAAATCCACAAATTCGGATCGATCGATATATCTAACGGCTGTTGGCTAAATGTAAAATTAAATTGCTGGATTTGCTGATCATTAAATAGATTGATCAGAGTATCGCCGGAAGCATGTGTGACTTTAACTTGAATCGGCATCGTGAAAAATGAAGGGTTGGAATTGATCTCTTGCTCAATTGTAAGTGCGACTTCAAAATTGCCCGGGGAAATTTCTGATGAGGTCCAATTAAAATGATATCTCGGATAATTTTCGCCGTAAATCCATTCCGAAAAAAAGTATTCGAGGTCCATACCGGAAACTTGCTCGGCAATTGCCTGAAAATCTTCCGTGACGGCAACACCATGTTTTACAGCCGGGTCTGCGGCATAAGTTTTCCATATATCGAAGAATAGAGCATCGCCGACAACTCCCCTAAGCATATGCAGAACTATTGCACCTTTTTCATAAGAACGAGCGGAATTGAAGATGGACCAAACTGTGCTGATATCCTGAACATAGATTGATCCCACCGCGCCTTTTGCACTCCATGATTGACCGGGACTTCCCATCTTGCTGATTATTCTGTTCATGTAGGCATCAAAATCGTAATAATTTTCTGCATAGATACACTCGGAGTAAGTAGCAAATCCTTCATTTAGCCAAATGTGGTGCCAGTCTTTACAAGTGATCATATCACCAAACCATTGGTGCGAAAGTTCATGTGCAACAATGTACTCGCCGAAAGAGCCCATGGATGTTACCGTTTGATGTTCCATTCCGCCGCTCCAGGCAAACTCGGCATGCCCGTATTTCTCATTTAGGAAAGGGTACTCTCCAAATTTGTCGCTGAAAATATGAAGCATAGGGATTGTTTTATCCAACTGAGATTTTCTATTATCGTTCCATCTTTCGGGATAATTATAATGGATGACAGGCATTGAATCATTTTCTGTATAATTATAGTAGGTTTCATAAATAAAATAATCTGCAATTGCGACGGATATTAAATATTGAGCAATAGGGTAACTGTTCTTCCACTTAAAAGTTTTGATCCCATCTCCGTTATCAATAATTTCAATAAGTTTACCGTTTGATACAGCATAAAACTGATCATCAACAGTTATCCAAACATCCGAAGAATCTGCTTTGTCTGCTGGAGTATCTTTACAAGGCCACCAATCTTTAGCTCCATACGGCTGACTTAAAGACCAAATTGCGGGCTTGCCGTTACTGCGGGTATAAAATTCAAAACTTCCGAATCCGCTTGAACCTGGCGTACCGAAATAAGTAACTTCAATTTGAAATTCCTCTCCTGTATTAAAAGCGGTATTCAGCATTATTACTAGTTTAGAATTACCATGCGTAAAATTTAATGATTCAGATCCTAGTGTAACCGAAGCTACAAACAAAGGGTCGGAGAGATCGAGATATAGAGCGGTCAGGTTATCCATTAGACTCTTTGCCCGAACTGTTATAGTACCAGAAATATTTTTTGGACTGTTGGAAATGCTGATATCCAATTTATAATAGGTTACATCAATTGTCTGATCACCGGGATAGTTTATTTTTTTCAGCTCTAAAACTTTATCTGAGTAAACCGGAGATTTACAAATAATTCCTTCCTGTGCAAAAGAAATAAGCGTTGTTAACAACATTGTTAGGATTATATTTTTCATTTTACCATCAATTTTTAAATCAATTTAAAATTAACTTGTTTGATTGTTAATGACAAAAATTTTCTACTATTTATTTTTCCGATTAATGGCTGAGGGGGACAAGATAAAATAAATAAAAAACCCGCAGACAATTGCCGCGGGCTTCACTAACAAATAACTAAATTAAGGGATGTCAAAGGAGGTGCATGAGAAACCCCATCAGTATACCGGCGGCAACCGCAGAACCAATTACACCGGCAACATTGGGTGCCATTGCATGCATTAATAAATAGTTTGTGGGATCTTCTTTTAATCCCATCTGCTGAACAACTCTAGCGCTGTCCGGTACCGCAGAAACACCTGCGGCGCCTATCATTGGATTGAGCTTATCTTCACTTTTCAAAAATAAATTCATTATTTTCGCGAATATAACTCCGCCTGCGGTAGCAATTGCGAATGAAATAGCTCCAAGTACAAAAATGGAAACCGACTGAAAAGTTAGAAATGTCGTTGCCTGGGTTGAGGCTCCAACAGTTAAACCTAAAAGAATTGTTACAATATCAATTAATGGTTTACTTGCAGTATCTGCTAAACGTTTGGTTACACCGCTCTCTTTCAATAAGTTGCCGAAGAATAACATCCCTAAAAGTGGAAGTGCACCGGGGGAAATGAATGTAGTTAACAGCATCCCGAGAATCGGGAATGTTATTTTTTCTAATTTAGAAACGGAACGCGGAGGTTTCATTTTTATTTTACGTTCTTCGGGCGAAGTAAGGAGTTTTATAATAGGCGGCTGAATAACAGGCACCAATGCCATGTAAGAGTATGCCGCAATTGCAATTGCTCCAATCAGTTCCGGTGCGAGTTTTGAGGAAAGGAAAATTGCAGTCGGACCGTCGGCGCCTCCGATAATGCCTATTGCAGCAGCCTGATTCTGGGTGAAGCCAAGCATTAAAGCTGCCATAAATGTAATGAAAATTCCAACCTGTGCTGCAGCGCCTAAAAGCAATAGTTTAGGATTGGAAAGCAATGCTGAAAAATCGGTCATTGCGCCAATGCCTAAAAATATCAATGGCGGATAGATCCCTTTTAATACACCAAAATAGAGATAATTTAATACGCTGCCGTCTTCGTAAATTCCAATTTGCAATCCTGCATTTTCGAGAAAAGGTATATTGCCGACCAATATCCCGAAACCTATTGGTACGAGAAGTAATGGTTCGTAATCTTTTGCAATTGCCAAATAAATAAAGATCAATCCAACAGCAATCATTATCAGATGAGGAAAAGTTACGTTAGCAAAACCGGTGAATTCTAAAAATTGATAAAGTCCTTCCATTAATTACTCCCAATCTCAACGAGTGTATCACCTTCGAGAACCGCATCACCAACATTAACTTTGAATGCCGTTATTTTACCTTCGCGATCGGCTTTAATATTGTTTTCCATTTTCATCGCTTCCATAATCAGAAGTGTATCTCCCATCTTAACCGGGTCGCCAACCTTCGCTTTAATTTCGAGAATAGTTCCGGGTAGCGGTGCCTTAACCTGACCGCTTCCTTTTTTCTCGGATGGTGAACTGGTTTTAGCTCTATCCGTTTCGGATGCGGGAACAACTTTGGAACGTGTGAGACGAGGAGTTTTGCTCGTTTTCACTTCGTGCTGAACTTCAACTTTATAGGTCGAACCATTAACTTCAATTTCAGCAATATTATCCTCAAAGTTCAATATTTCTACTTCGTAGTTGTTGCCTCTAATCATAAATTTAAATTTTTTCATCTTTTATTTTCCGTAATTATTTCTTTGGAAATTGACGTAAACCATAGATCTTCGAACTCCACGGCGAATAGGCTTTTTCTACTTTCTTAATTGTGAGCACTGTATTTTCAAGATCGTGTAATTCCTCGAAGTATAGATATAATGCCATAGAGATTGCGGCATTGGTTTCACCCGATACGTGGAATTTTGATTCTTCGCCCTCATAGGCTTCACCTTTTGCAGCAAGCTTTTTTCTAACATTGAACTGTAATACTTTTGCAATATTACTGAACACAAGAAAAAGCAGCACCAGAGCGAGGAAAACAATCAGATATCCAACGATCGAAATGAATATTCCATCTCCTTTGATAATTGCCGAAGGATCGAATTTAATTTCCTGCAGAACTTCAGAATTATCCAATGCATTTGTTAGGGTATCTTTCGCAGTTTTAAGTGTATCGCTATTTATAATTGTTTCATAAACCATTTTATTTCATCCTAAAACTATAATGGTATGTTTGAATGTTTTTTCGGCGGATTCTGATCCTTCTTTGTTGAAAGCATCTGTAACGCACGTATGATTCTGAATCTTGTATTCCGCGGCTCAATTACATCGTCGATATAACCATATTTTGCCGCCACGTATGGATTAGCAAATTTATTGCGGTATTCTTCTTCTTTTTCGGCAATGAATTTAACACGCTCCTGATCATCTGTAATTTCTTTTAATTCTTTTGCGTGAAGAACTTCAATTGCACCTTTGGGACCCATAACCGCAATTTCGGCTGTCGGCCAAGCGTAATTGATATCACCGCGTAAATGTTTAGAACTCATCACATCGTAAGCCCCGCCGTAAGCTTTTCTTAGAATGATAGTTATTTTTGGAACTGTGGCTTCTCCGTAAGCAAATAGTAGTTTTGCACCGTGCAGTATTATCCCGCCGTATTCCTGTGCTGTACCGGGCAGGAAGCCCGGAACGTCAACTAATGTAACAATCGGTATATTGAATGCGTCGCAGAAACGTACAAACCTTGCAGCTTTTCTTGAAGCGTTTATATCCAGCACGCCCGCCAAATAACTAGGCTGATTTGCAACAATACCAACCGGCATTCCGTTAAATTTTGCAAAACCGACAACAATATTCGGAGCGTAACTTCTTTGCACTTCGAGAAATTCATTATAGTCAACAATTGATTCGATTACATCTTTAATATCATAAGGTTTGTTTGAACTTTCCGGCACGATCTCATTCAGCACGTCATCCAGTCTGTCTATCGGATCATCACAGACCGTCATGATCGGATCTTCGAGATTATTCTGAGGCATGTAGCTGAGAAGTTTTCTGATCAAAAGGATACCCTCATGCTCATCTTCTGCGGCAAAATGGGAAACCCCCGATTTGGAGGAGTGAATCGAGGCACCACCAAGTTCTTCTTCGGTTACTACTTCACCGGTAACGGTTTTCACAACTCTAGGACCGGTAACAAACATATAGCTTGTACCTTTGGTCATAATTGTAAAATCAGTAAGCGCGGGAGAATAGACAGCTCCTCCTGCACAAGGACCAAAGATCGCGGAGATTTGAGGAACAACGCCGGATGCCATAATATTTCTTTGAAAAATATCGGCATAACCGCCTAAACTTTTAACACCTTCCTGAATTCTCGCGCCGCCGCTGTCGTTAATCCCAATAAGCGGAGCGCCCACTTTCATCGCTTTATCCATAACTTTACAGATCTTTTGTGCATACATTTCGGAAAGCGAACCTCCGAAAACCGTAAAGTCCTGAGAGAATATATAAACTAAGCGACCATCAATTGTACCGTATCCTGTAACTACGCCATCCGAAAGATAGGTTTGCTTATCCAACCCAAAGTCCACGGTTCTGTGAGAAACAAACATATCAAATTCTTCAAAACTGCCTTCATCCAATAACATTTCAATTCTTTCGCGGGCGGTATATTTACCTTTTTTGTGCTGAGATTCGATCCTTTTTTCACCGCCGCCTAATCGCGCTTTAGCGCGCATATCCATCAATTCTTTTATCTTATCTTGAATTGCCATTTTATCTCCGTTATTTCAGATATCTTTTTACTTTTTATCTTGAGGATTTTCACAAAATTCTGTTAGAACGCCGAATGTTGATTTCGGGTGTAGGAATGCTATATTCATTCCTTCTGCGCCTTTCCGTGGTTCGGAGTCTATTAATCGAACGCCATTTTCTTCTGTTTCCTTTAGTGCATTTGGAAGATCTTTTACATTAAATGCAATATGATGAATTCCCTGACCTTTTTTCTCAATAAATTTTCCAATTGGTCCGTCAGGCTCGGTCGATTCCAACAGCTCTATTTTGGTGTCACCAACTTTAAAAAATGCGGTTTTTACTTTTTGATCTTTAACCTCTTCAACTGCATAGCATTTTAATCCTAAAACTTTTTCATAATATTCGGTTGCACTTTTTAAATCTTCAACCGCTATACCGATATGTTCAATATGTGTTAAGGTCATTTACCTCTCCAATCTTTTCAAAGAAATCAGCAATTTGTGTGCCTTTTATTGAATTGATAGAATTTAACTAATTGTTGCGAGAATTGTTTAAAATCAATCATTTATCATTGTAAAAAAAATCTTATTCTCAATAGTTGGAATTACTATTTTCTTTTATGAAAATAAATAAGCATGGAAATATTTAAATTCCCTTGACAAATAAATTTCAATCCTTTAGATTTAGAATCTAAATTTTTGAGACTTAACCGATCAAATTTAGAAGTTCTTAAAATAAATTCCGCGATAGCTCAATGGTAGAGCATGCGGCTGTTAACCGCAGGGCTGTAGGTTCGAGTCCTACTCGCGGAGCTTAAAAGCCTCAAACAGAAAGTTTGGGGCTTTTTTTATTTTAAATCGAGATTTAAAAATTCCATTTATTTTTTCTACTATTTATAACAAACAATAATTGGAAAATAAAATTATGGGCTGTTTCGTATATATTCTAAAATCAGAGTCAGCTGATAAATATTACATCGGCTGCTCGTCAAATCCAACGCGAAGATTGGAATTCCATAATTCAAAAGAAAAAGGATTTACTTCACGCTACCGACCTTGGGAACTAATATTTGAAAAGGAATATCCCAGTAAAGAGGAAGCCTTGAAAGTTGAGAAGAAAATTAAATCTTGGAAAAGTAGAAAAATGACTGAAAGAGTGATCAATCGGGAAATTCAAATTTGAGCATGCGGTTGTTATCCCGACAGTTGTCGGGCTGTAGGTTCGAGTCCTACTCGCGGAGCTTAAAAGCCTCAAACAGAAAGTTTGGGGCTTTTTTTATTTAAATTTTGAGACATCCTAAATTCAATTTTTCAAAATCACGAAAATATTACATTAACTAGATTGATTTTGAGGTAGAGCACGTGGCTGTTATTCCGACAGCAGTCGGAATGTAGGTTCGATTCCTACTCGTGATGCAAAAATTTTCCGAGTAATGATTCGAAGCTAAACATGGGTAAATTCCTGCAACGACTAATAAATTATTAGTTGTACTCTTTTTAAAAACTAAATTTTTTTTAGTATATTCTTAAAATCACTCCGACAATTCTCTAGTCTCGTATCTTCAACGCAGGCAAACGAATTCTTGCTTCTTAAAATTGAATTCAACTAAGTATAATTTTTTAAGAATCTGAAATCACTTAATTTAGATTGATGAGAGGAAAATGAAAATTAAAGATATAATGATGGTTACTTACAATGGGAAGCTTCCAATTGCTGCTGCTGCAATTCACGATGGACATAAAGTTCGGCGGGAAGTATCTGAAATTATGGCTTTAAGTAATAGCAGCCAATTAAAAGAGGAAGATCCCTTTACAGGGGATTGGACAATTATTGGTGATACGCGAATTATTGGAACAAAATCCCGTTTCGAAGTTGACTTAAATCGTCCCCGAGAAAAAGCCGTTTACATCAAACCCGAAGATGCCTGGGGATTAAAAATATGGAAATCAGAACCAACGCAGGATGTTGTGGATCGTTCCTTAGCAGAATATGATTTGTTCTACAGCGAAGTTCATAAAATTTTCACCAAACTTGAAAACCAATTCGGTTGTTTTGTTGTTTACGATTTACACACTTATGGTCACATGAGAGAAGGACCCGACGGTCTCCC
>JAENZU010000088.1 GCA_016841125.1 Melioribacter sp.
CTCAGCTCCATTATATTTTCTCCTCAATCATTGCAATCACTCTGATATTGGTAGTATGCTTTATAGTTGGTTTACTTATCCGTACAAGGTTTGGTAATTTTGCATACCGCTTTTTAGAGGATAATTTTTTAAAACGCATTCCATTTTATAAAATTATTAAAGAAACTGTTATCCAGTTATTTGGTAATCAAAAGACATTGTTTTCAGCAGTTGCATTGGTAAATCTATTCGGCAATGGAAATCTTGTTACAGCATTTGTTACCGACGAGCACGATAACGGATATTGCACGGTATTCGTACCATCCGGACCTGCGCCAACTGCGGGGTTTGTGTATCATGTAAAAAATGAGTTTGTGCAGAAAGTTGATTACCCGATGGATCAGGCGATGCGCTTAATTATTAGTCTTGGCTCCGGCTCAAGAGCTCTAATGAAAAGTGTGAGAATTAAAGATACGAGAGGAAAAGAATAATCCGGTAAATTCAAATTCGCTGAATATTCCATTTATTATTCTAAAGAATATTTCAAATATTATATTTCTCCAATAGATCGTTCAAACGGTATTCCAGCCATTCAAAGTCATTGTCGTCAATTATGTCGGCAAATTCCTCTATCCTCTCTTTCTTCACCGTAGAATTTTCATATATAGACATTAGATAGAGGATGGCGCGATATCCGATATCATCTTTGTAAAGTTTAAAACCTTTTAGAAATGAACTCTCCGCACGTGGATAATCTTTGTTCCAATAATAATGTAACCCCGCATAAAATTCTTTGTAAGCTTCAAAATAAGGTTCCGAACCAAAGTTGATTTTTGAAGATAAAATTTCATTCACTTTCTGATTGTCCTTTTGAACAGTTACCTCATATCTCAATTCGAGAAGTTTTTCGTATAGCTCTTTGTTTGCAGCTATCTTCGAAAAGGCAGTGCTAAATTCTTCGTTCAAATTGTATACACTTGTTTTTGTACCGAACTGAATTAAATTGTTGATACTAATTGTAAATTCTGCGTACTCTTTTAACCAGCGCCAACTTCCTGAACTGTCGGATAAAAATTGTTCGAGAGCCAGGTAGGATTTGTTGTATTTTTTCAATCTTTGGTAATACTCCCCTTTTACAAAATTGCTTATCAATCCTTTCTCGTCACTCTCAATTAAATGTCCGACTTCCGTCACTCTATCTAAGAATAACAAATCCCTACAGTACCAATTGACAAAATGTTTATTATTCGAAAATCTTTTGGTGAATTTTTGAAAGTAAGGGAGCGCCTTCTCTTTGTTGGATTCGAGTCGTGAGTATAATTCCGCAAGCAGCATCTGAGCTTGAGCCGAAGTAATGGTGCCTTTTTCTTCGGCAATAGCCAGATAGTCAAAACCAAGGTCACGGTCGCCTGAAAACCCAAGTATTCCTGCAACAAACCCAATTAGCCCGCTCATGCGGTCGCCGTAATAGTAGAACATACCCAGTAACAAATATGCATCATAATAATTCGGATCTTCTTCAATAACTTCTTCAAGAAGGTTTTTGCCTGTTTTCCCGTTGGTAAAAGCGCTTAGCCAAGAGCCGTCGGCACCATAAAGTCTTCCGAGATATCCATAAAAGCAGCCCAAATAAAATTTATCATTTATCACTTTGTCGCGGTCTTCAAATCTATCAATGAGAGTTTCGCAATATTTTATCAGAGAGTTGTTCAATGAATCTTTAACAAGATTTCGTTTTGATCTATCTACTTCATCTAAAATTTTTATCGTTTCCATCATTTTATTACTGATATAAAAATAATAGTATTTAAGATCTTTCGGATTTTCTGCAATCTTTTTCTGTATGAGTGCGTCTGCTTGTGAATGAAAATTATTGAAAGTTAATTCGGTTATCTCTTCATCAACAGGCACTACACCAATGCCTGATGAATAAACGATGCTTATAAAAAATGTGAAGACAAAAATTAAACTTTTAACCATAGATAGATTATCACTATTCATTAATAATTATATTTCTTAAAATGTATTATTAATATTAAAATAAAAGTTCATTAATTTAATCCTAAAAAATAATTGCACCTATTATGATGGATCGGCACATTAAAGTTAGTAAAACCGCGCGTTATTATGTGGCGGGTAACCCAAATAACGAGATAAAAAATATTTGGTTTTTAATTCACGGTTACGGACAACTTGCAAAATATTTTTTGAAAGATCTTGAATTCTTATCAGCTCCCGACACTATCCTGGTTGCGCCCGAAGGGCTTCACAGATTTTATGTTGAAGGATTCAGCGGAAAAGTAGGCGCATCATGGATGACAAAGGAGGATCGTGAAAATGAAATATCAGATTATACCAACTACCTCGACAAATTATATAAAGAGATAAAAAGCAACTTAAAGACATCAACACCAAAATTAAATATACTTGGATTTTCGCAGGGCGCCGCTACAGCAGCGCAGTGGCTGTTCAATAAAAAAATCAAGATAGACCGATTGATTTTATGGGCAGGAACATTGCCCAACCTAAACAGGGAAAGAGTTAAACTCTTAAATTCTACTACACTCTATTTTGTAATTGGCAGTAAAGATCAGTTTATCAACGAAACACAATTGACGGAATTATCAAATTATTTTGATGAAAATGAAGTGCGGTACAGATTGATCCGCTTCGAAGGGAAACATGAAATTCAAAAAGAAGTGTTAAAGAATCTTATTAGCGCTTGGTAAAAAATCAAATATTTATTCCGAATAATTCATTACTTCAATAACTTTTTTATCCATTACCTTTTTCCATAGCGGAGGTATTAGAGCAAGAAAGATCATTCCAGGATAACCTGCGGGATGCTCGGGTGAGTTTTCTATATTATTCAGCACCTGATATTTTTTTGATGCGTTAAGATGATGATCGGAATGACGCGTAAGCTCAAACAACACCCAACGACTTAGCGGAAAGTTCGAATTCCACGAATGGAAAGATTGAACTTTTTCTAATTTCCCATTTGCTTTAACCTTCCTTTCAAGTCCGTAGTGCTCTATGTAATTGACAGCTTCTAAAAGTGAAAATGCAAACACGGATGTAATAATATATAGCCCGGTAATTTTCAACCCGAACAAAAGTGTTATCACTCCTAAGTATGCAATAGTGAAGATTGTAAAAATTATCATCTGATTTTTGAGTGAAAACGGATTTACTTTTTTCATTCGCAATCTTTCAGTCTCCAATTTCCAGGCACTAAAATATGAACCGATAACTGTTCTGATCAAAAAGAGATAAAACGATTCACCAAATTTTGCGGATGCCGGATCTGCATCAGTACCAACTTTCTTGTGATGTCCTCTAATATGTTCGATAAAAAAGTGAAGATATAATACAGATAGAAGCAGCAGTTTCCCCAAAAATTGTTCGAACTTGCTTTTCCGGTGTATTAATTCATGGGCAACCGTTATTCCAAGCGCACCCATTGAGATGCCGGATGATATAATCACCCCGATTATTCCAAGAGTGCTCAATCCCCCGTAACCCAATAAATTCAGCAGATTAAATGCTACCGCATATTGGAATATTACATGCAGCCAAAGTAATAATGAAAACAATAATTTATCTTTGAATTTTTCTGCTTCCTCGCCTGTGAAATTTGTTTCAACGGGATTTAGAAAAAGCTCCGTTAAAGGCAAAAGAACAAATGCATATCCCAAAGTTGAAAAAGTGAGATAATCCCCAAGGTTTGTTCCGATTAATGTAATAATTGGAATAGTGAACGAAAGAGTATATGGTAAAGTTTTAGAGAAATATTTCATAAAATTTTGTTTTTAAGACATGAACTCACTTTTCTGCCTTAAAATTAATAAAAATTTTATTTATTAAAAAAGAATGGAAAATGCCCCTTTAACAAAATGATAAGTCATCAAGAGTGATAACGATAACTTTGCGACAATCATAAAAATGCTGATAGCAAAAGTTGCCCAGCCTGCTTTCAATGCCTCCGAGTTTGATTTGCCTGCGAGCAGTTCTCCTGTAATTGCACCAATAATTATTCCCAAAATCATTCCGAATGGCGGGAAGAATATCATACCTATAATCATCCCGGCGAAAGATCCCCAAACTCCGTATTTTGAAACACCGAATGCTTTTGAACCAATGGAGGGAAGAATGTAATCTAGCACCGTAATTAAAATAGTTAATAGCAGATAAATGATAAGGAGCTTGGCAGAAAATATTGAATCGTTTAGAAGCTCAACAAAAATTAAAGCTATAAAATTTAAAGGCGGTCCGGGCAGTGCAGGAATGATGCATCCAATAATACCGGCAATGGCTATAATTAATCCTACTATCAAAAGCAGTGTTTCGAAAAACATATTAAACTTAAATTTTTATTAGTTTTGATTTTTAATATTAGTTAATAAAATGAATATTGCAAATCCGATAAAGTTCAACTGTATTAAGCATCATCTAGGTTTTATAAAAGAACGTGTAAATTTTTACACGGACAGAAATATAAGTTTGGATAATCTGAAAGTAGAAATGCTAACTATCGGCGGATCTCAAATGGATATTTACACCGGCGGCAAAAGTGCAGCGGATATCTCTCTCGAAATCAAAAATAATTTGAAAGATAAAGATTTACTTAGCTACAATAATTACTTTTCATGGATTACGAAAGGAAATATTGGTTATAAATTAATTATACTTAGTGACAATTCAATATGGACATTACGATTGGGGGGCGAAGAGGAAAGATACGTTCATATTCACCCTGCACGGAATTCAATTAATTCGATGCGTGTAAAGGCAGTTACTCTCAAAACGGCAATAATTTATTATATTGAAAAGAAAAGAAGATATTTAGAAAACGATAGTTTAAAACTTATGAATGATCTGAGGGGAAAATATTTAAATGAACCGCCGTTAAAATCATTAAAAAAATCTGCGGGTATCTCAAAATTAATAAAATTATTGGAAAGTAAAGCCGGAGTTTGAGAACCCCGGCTATTAAGATTAACCGTGCACTTCTGAAAACCCAATTTCACCATTGAATGTATAGAGATTTTCAGTTTTAATAAAATCAAAACCTGCTGCATTAATTTTGTTAAGCAATTTAACAATCTCATCCTTTTCAACTTTTTGCCACGAACCGCTCCAAAATCTGCATCGCCAATGATCTGTGCAAAATGTTTCAGGCAGACCTTCGGGATAAACTTTGATCCCGCGATTGGTAATCACTTTCAGCTTAAGTTGATCTGTGGAAATTTCATCCAACATTTTACCGATATCATCGGGCAATCCTTTGTCCCAATCAATAAATACATCAACTCCCACAAGAATTTTTTCGTCTTTAGGTTTTTGTTTATGCGTACCTGTTAATTTTTTCGGAAAGTAATAATGTGCTTCGCGCAATTCGTGCGGTGTCTCACCCAAGTGTGCAATTACAGCATCCGCAAATTCGCTTGTGCCTACTCTTCTTTTACTTATACCCTGCTCATAAATATCGGCCGTGTGAAATCCCTCTTCAATAGTCCTAAGCCATGCGTTGTGAACTTTAGCTGCAATCTCAACTTGATGAATATGAACAAGCATCATAACTGCCGCTAAAAGAAGTCCGGAAGGATTAGCAATATTCTTTCCGGCAATATCAGGCGCCGAACCGTGGATTGCTTCGAACATTGCAAGATGCTCGCCAATATTAGAAGAACCTGCTAATCCAACAGAGCCGGTAATTTGAGCGGCAATGTCGCTGATAATATCGCCGTAAAGATTTGGTGTTACAATCACGTCAAATCTTTCAGGTGTATCCGCAAGTCGTGCTGAACCAATATCAACAATCCAACTATCCGTTTCGATTTCGGGATATTCTGCAGCAATCTCATTAAAGACCTTGTGGAATAAACCGTCTGTAATTTTCATGATATTATCTTTCGTAAAACATGAAACCTTTTTCCGGTTATATTCCATTGCGTACTCAAAAGCATAGCGGATAATTTTTTCACAGCCCGGCCGGCTGAAAAGTTTTAAACATTGATAAACTTGATCGGTTTGTCTATGTTCAATTCCCGAATAAAGATCTTCCTCGTTTTCACGAATAATCACAACATCCATATCTGGGTGCTTTGTTCTAATAAAAGGACGATATGAAATGCAGGGGCGCACGTTTGCGTAAAGCCCAAAAGCTTTTCGCACAGTCACATTGAGACTTTTATACCCTCCGCCCCTCGGTGTGGTGATGGGAGCTTTCAGAAATATTTTAGTTTTTCTCAATAAATCCCAAGCCGAAGGATCGATCCCGTTTTCAACACCTTTCAAATATAGTTTTTCGCCAATCATTATTTCATCAATTTCCAATTCTGCTCCTGCTGCATCAAGTATTTTTAGTACTGCATTCATTATTTCCGGTCCAATGCCGTCACCGTAAGCTACTGTAATAGGCGTTTTACTCATTGAAATTCTCCTTTTCAGTTTGGTTTTATTCACAAATATATTTTAATTAGATTACTTTTTCTATTGCTGCATAATTATTAATCGTTATTGCCAATAAATAATTCAAAATTGTGATAAAAAATATTTTAAGTGAATTAGGATTTAGAGCTCAACAGCATGTTATGATCCACAGTTCTTTTAAAGCTTTAAGAACTTTGGACAAAGAATTTAAAATTGAAGAATTGATCAGTGCACTTAAGGAAATGATTTCCGATTCCGGATCTATAATAATGCCTGCCTTTACATATTGTTTCAAAAGTAAAGACAGCAGTAATGAAGTGTTTGACAGGCTGAATTCAAAGAGTAAAGTTGGAGCTATTTCTGAAGTTTTTCGAAAATCGGAAGGAGTAATTAGAACTTCTTCTCCCACTCACTCATTTGCACTTTGGGGTAAGGTAACAGAGGATATTGACTTCAGCAATAACCCCGAGAGTCCTTTGGGAAAGGGCAGTCCAATTGATTGGTTGATTAATCAAAACAATTCTTATGTTGCAATGTTGGGAACTGATTTTAATTCTTTTACCATGGGGCATTATCTGGAGATCAAAGCACCGGTTCCTTGGAGTGACATTTCTCCATGGGATCACCTCGGCATTACAAAAAATGGTGTTTCAACAGATGGTGAGATCAGATTGAAAGAGGTTCCAGGCTGCAGTAAATCTTTTGTAAATTTTGAAAATTACCTTTTGAATCATAAATTGATGGTTCGCAAAAAGATAGATCAGTTTGAGTATTATTTTATTCCAACAAAAATTTTATATAATGAAGGATTGATTTTTTTTAAAACAAATCCCGGTCAGCTTATTTGCCCAGCGGGTAAATGCGAAGCATGTGATGAAAGAAGAAACAAATTGCATAAAATAAATTGGTAAAAATGAAAAGATCAATTGTTACAATATTAGCATTCGTGATGTATTTTATCACGGCATGTGAAAATGAATTTGAGATTCCCGAGTTCAATCAATTAAGCGAACCCCGCACAATAACGCAAAACCGAAATGAATTTTATAAGAATCTGATTGACAATACAATAATAACAAATTTAAAGCGGGAACTTTCGAGTGAGACAGAGAAAGATTGGCAAGGTGCATTTTGGGGAATGGGGTTAGCTAATTACACTTCTGAATTTACAACACTTGCAATCATAACCGGATTTGAATATTTCGATTCTGCGTCTGTTTCGTTTCAACGTTCACTCATTGAAACAGTCTACCAGCTCTATCCAAGAAGTTTCATCTCCGAAGTTGAGACGGTTGCTGAAAATTCTAATTCTCCAAAAATATTTGCAATGTGCATCAACTATTTGATCCGCAATAATTCTCCAAACTCAAATCAAACATATCTTGAATTGATGAAATCAAATTTCCCGAAGTGGCATGACGAACCAATTCTAATCATGCTTAATAATAAATTGACGGGAAGGTTAAATGAAGAACTGAATGCACGCCCGTCACTTACAGATATTCTGATGCATCCAATTGAAAAAGGGAAAGGGGTAATCTACAGTTTCCAAAGAAAGAATAGAGATTACACCGGTATTACTGTGATCAAAAAAGCTAACGGAAGTTTTTATCGCGACGAAACCGGTCAATTATTTTCGGTTCCGCAAATGGCCAGAAGCGTCTCTGCCCTGCCCGGTTATATTACAAACGGAAACACGCCGGAGGGTATTTTTTCAATTCAAGGTATCGCCGTTTCTAAAAATGATTTTATCGGAAGCACCCCCAACTTGCAGCTGGTAATGCCTTACGAAACATCACCTCAAAAGTTTTTCCACAATGATGACATATCGGATAAATGGAATTACGAAATGTATGAAATGCTTTTACCTAATAGCTGGAAAGAATATCTTCCCATTTATGAATCGTACTATGCCGGCAATGCGGGAAGAACAGAAATTATTTCGCACGGTACAACTGTGAATCCCGAGTATTATATCGGACAACCCTATTACCCGAACACACCGTCTCTCGGGTGTATCACTGCCCTTGAATTATGGGATGGTGAAACCGGCAAATGTAATTTCAGCAATCAGCTGAAGTTTATTAATGCAGTTACCGATGCCGGTATTTCAGAAGGTTACTTTGTGCTTATAGTTTTAGATGATAATGAAATGCCTGTAGTAATTGAAGAAATAATGCCCGATATCTTACGGGCAGAAAGTTTAATGCAAAAATAATTTATTGATTTGGAGAAGTAATGGACAAAGAAGTAATGAAAAAATTTCTTTCACGCATTGAATTGTTCAAAGAATTTAATGATGATGAAATTGAAATGATAACTGCTAATTTGGAAGAGAAAAAATATCAAGCAAACTCAACTATATTTACCGAAAATAATCAGCGGAAAAATTTATACCTAATCTACGACGGAGAAGTTGAGCTATTCAAAAGCACTCCTTTCGGCGATGAGAAGCGTTTATCATTTTTCAGTAAATATGATTTTATAGGCGAGGGTTCGCTGATGGATGATTCACCACACTCAACATCGGCCAGAGCAACTCTCGATACCCATACATTTATTTTAAGTAGAGAAAAGTTTGAAAAACTGATAAAAGATAATGGCTCTATAGCCGGTAAAATATTGTCGCGGATAGCTCGAGTAATTTCGAGAAGAATGCGACAGGCAAATACCCGGTTGATAAATGTTGCTTCTCAATACCAATCGGGAAGAACCCGAAGCGAGCACGATCTAATCGGCGATCGTGAAGTTCCATTCGAATATTATTATGGTATCCAAACATTGCGTGCTTTGGAAAATTTTAATATAAGCGGCGTGCCCCTTCATTTTTATCCGGTAATAATTGAGGGATTGGCAATAGTAAAACTCGCGGCAGCAAAAGCAAATTTTGAATTGGGATTATTATCAAAACCAATTGCAGATTCAATTGAGCAGGCATGCCACGAAATTATTAACGGTAAGTATCACACACATTTTGTTGTGGACATGATCCAAGGGGGCGCAGGCACTTCAACAAATATGAACGCCAATGAAGTGATCGCTAATCGTGCACTTGAAATTTTAGGATATGAAAAAGGTGAGTACAAATACTGCCATCCAAACAATCACGTCAATCTTTCTCAGTCTACAAATGACGCATACCCGACATCTGTAAAGATAGCATTATATAAAGCAAATATGAAGATTACGGATGTTTTGAAGGACCTTATTGAATCATTCCGAAACAAAGCGAATGAATTTTCGCAAGTATTAAAAATGGGAAGAACTCAGCTTCAGGATGCTGTACCTATGACTCTTGGGCAGGAGTTTGAAGCGTACGCTGCAACATTGGAAGAAGAAATTGAGCGGCTTGCTCAAAATGCCAAACTCTTTCTTGAAGTTAATATGGGTGCTACTGCAATTGGTACAGGAATCAATGCTGATCCCG
>JAENZU010000089.1 GCA_016841125.1 Melioribacter sp.
GACGACTAACACCGTGGACACCGCCGGTTACTTCCCCTGCAGCAAACAGCCCGGGAATTGGCTGCCAGGTTTTGGAATCAATAACCCTAGCATTAACATCAACTCTGGCACCGCCCTGGCAATAATGAACCTTAGGCCAATTGCGAACTACAGTGAAAGGAGCTTTAAGAAACTTCTTTTTATTTGCGTCGAGTGCTTTTCCGAATTGTTTATCTTCTCCTGCCTCAACGTAGCCATTATATTCTTCTACTTGAGCTTTTAGTGGTTCTAACGGCACATTGAATTTTTCAGCAATATCTTCTAAATTATCTAATTTCCAGCCGACGCCGTATTTAAGAACCTTTTCCATTGTGGGATGCTCTTTAGCATGTTCGAAACTAGTAATAGTGATAGGGGGTAGTGGATTACCCTGATCGTCGCGGCATGCCAATTGAGCATCGGATCTGGTTTTCCGGTCGGCTATCTCATTCATGAACCTTCTTCCGGTATTTACATTTATTGATATTGAATGAGCAAAATTATAGATCGAATAATTTGATACATACCCAAATCCTTCTTCATCGGGTGATGCCCAAGGACCGGTTTGAATATGTGCCATATGAACAGGAACAGCTCCGACCCTAAACATATCCAATAGTGCTTCACCTGTTGCACAGGGCATATTAGTCGAGCCTACCTCTTCTGTAAGGGTAGGGTCTTCCGATTGGCGCAGACCTACATTGCTTGCAAAGCCTCCGGTAGCAATTAAAACTCCGCGTTTAGAGGCAACATTGATCGGAGTACCTTCCCTTCCCCGCCCGAAATAGTGCCCTTCAAGAATTTTACAGCCGGTTACTTCACCTTTATTATTTATGATAAATCCGTCGAATTTGGCACGATTAACTAAATTAACACCTAGTTTTTCACACTCTTTAATTAGTGGCTGTGTAATTCCGGCTCCGCATGCAACTGTAGTTTGGTAAGTGCGCGCTACCGAATGACCACCTAATTGCTGCAGATAAGGAAAATATTCCGCACCCGCATCTAAAGTCATCTGCAAAGCTTCGTGTGCGTTCTGAGCTATGTGTAATAAAAGATCTTCGTACGCAATACCTCTTCCGGCTTTAACTTGATCTTTCACCATAAGTTCGGGCGAATCTTTGACTCCCTCTTTCTCCTGTATTGGAGAATTAGGGACAGCAAAAAGTCCGCCGTTTATTGCGGAGTTGCCGCCGAAGTAGGGCATCTTATCAAAAATAACTACGTTTTTGGCACCGAGACGTTTAGCTTGAATTGCTGCTGCAAGCCCTGCGAAACCCGAACCGATTATAACAAGTTCATATTCCTTGTCCCATTTTACATTGTCACTTTGTAAAGTATTGGCAAAGGTGGGCAAACCCAGCATCACACCAGCACCGGCTACACCAATACCGGCAATAAATTCCCGGCGGTTTACTTGCGGCTTTTCCTTTTTTTTCATATTGCAATCTCCCTTTTCTGGATTAACTAGTCGATTTATACTTTTCAAACGTACTTTTATAAATGGTCTTATGTATAGCGTACTTAATAAAATTTATTCACAGTAGTTGCAATGTGACTTAAGTAAAAGGTTTAGTTATAGCAGGACTTAAAGTGACAATTTCCGGTGAATGAATTGCAAAAATTAAGATAAAACATAAATGATATCTAAATCTATTAAACCTTTTAGAGAAGTAAAGAGCGATAAATAAAAAAATATTATTGCAGGCAAAGCATTTTAGAAGTGGGAATATTTTCTAGATTTTCTAATGCCATCACAAATAGAAAATAATTAATTATTGCTTAAGTTTCAAATGAGGACGGTTTGGATTCACAGATGTAAATACTTTTCTAAAAGTCAGTATGCTTTGCAATGTCAATTCGAGCAATGATTGATGAGATATTCCCCCAAAATTTGGGTAGAAGACTAAAATCATTTTTCTAAAATAGATCAGAAGTTCGCCATAAAGGTCTCTTCCAAAAGAGCATCCAATGAATAAATGTTGCACATAATAAATCAGAAAAATTAATGCTGAGGCGATCTCCTTTTCTTATTCGATTTTAATTTTTAATTATATGCCGCAACTTCTTATATTTCAATTAGCAGTAATTGAGAGTTTATGAAATCTTATTCTAATAGAATATACGGCTTTAATGTTTTTAATCACCCACCTGAAGATTTTTTCGATTATGCATCGCAGAATAATCTCAATCATATTGAGATTAATCTAACTCAAAACCATTCTTCTTTGGAATCTTTTAATTCACAAAGAATTGAAATTTTGAAGTTGCTTAGTGAAGAGCATAACGTAAAGCTTAGTTTTCATATTCCATTTAAAATAAATATATCAGACGTTATTCGGATTATAAGAAATGAAAATTTAGTCTATTTCAAAAAATGCATATCTCTCGCAAACAAAATTGATGCGACACATATTACAGTTCATATCGGAAATTTCTATTGGTTTCCTGTAGAAAAGTTCATGAGGAAAAAGGCATTAGACCGTTTCTTAAAGTATTTCAAGGAAATATTGGAATTAAGTGAGAAACAAAAAATAACAATTGCACTTGAGAATGTTGTTCCCATTCCTCAAGGTTCCGATTTTTACCTGCTGGGAGATAATTTAGAAGATTTCAATTATATATTCGATTCAGTTCAATCCGAATATCTCAAATTTTGTCTCGATACCGGACATGCAAATATTGGTGAAGGTGTGCTGCCTTATGTTCAAAATTTTAATCAATACTTAACTTCTATACATTACCACGACAACACAGGTAAAAATGATGCCCATCTGCCGGTTGGGGCAGGAAGCGTACCGTGGGCAGCTCTCGCTTGTGAGTTACAGAAATTGAATTTTTGCGGACCGATAATAAGTGAGTGCAGGAATATTAAACCGCATGAAGCTGCCGGTTTGTTTGATGCATATTTTGAAAATGTCGAGAATAAAAATTAGGATTAATTGTTAGCAGTTTAAAGAGCCTCTCCGCTGAAATCGTAATTGAGTTTTTTCTGAATACTGAGAATCTGAGTAAACGCATTTTTTAGTGTATTCTGCTCAATCTGCGAAAAATGTTTCGGGTTGATAAAATTATCGGGTTTTGCCCCTTTTTCAATTTTCGCAGCGTGATGCTTAAAGCGTAGTTGCATTAAATAGTTATAAGCTTGGATCAGTTCATCAAATGCCGTTTTGTTTATAAATCCTTTTTCGAGCAATTCATTCAGCCTGTCAATGGTGCTGGTACATTTCACTTTAAATTTTAAAGAATAAATTCTGGCAAAATCAATTATAGGAATAGTAGCGGCTTTAATATCGAAAGTTTCAGGATGCTCTCCTTTAGATTCTAACACAATATTACCTAACAATCCGATAGGCGGTTTATGCAGCAAACAATTCTTTACCAGATGCTGATAAAAACCTGCCTGCCCGGCTGAAACTTCAAAAACATAATCTCTTAAATTTAAAGCTAATTCCCTGTCTCCGTAAACTGATCGGAAATCGAAGAAGATGCTTATATCAATTAAATCCTGCTGATCCGAATTCGTAATCCATGAATGAAAATATTTTTTCCATTGAGAAAGGGGCTGAGACCATTTGGGATTGCGCGCCATAGCTTCGCCGCTGCAGAATACATATCCGCAATCATTTAACCAGGCACAAACTTTTGAGGCAAGTTTATTGAAATAGTTTTCAGTCTCTAACTTTTTATATCCGGGAACATCCTCATAGATGATTGCATTGTCTTGATCAGAAATAAGTGTTAACTCTTTTCGCCCTGCACTTCCGAGGGCTATAAAAGAAAATTTTACAGGGGGTTCTCCTAATTCCTGAATTGCAAATGTTATTAATTTTTCGGCGGTTGAATCGAAGATGGAAGTTACAATTTGTGTAATGTATTGTATTTTTACACCGCTGTAAATAAGAGTCTTTAATAACAGCGGTAGTTTATCCCTTCCGGCTATAAGATCTTCAACCGATTGCGAGTTTTCGATTTCTCTTTGTAGGTAGGCTGAAGAGTGCATGTGAACTTTCAATAATTCCTCACTGCTTATGATACCGAGTATATCACCCGATGTATCGCGCACGGCTAAGTGACGGACTGATTTTTCCTCCATGAAATTTAATGCTTGGAAAACCAACGAGTTTGATGGAATAGAAATTATTGGTGAACTCATCACTTCAAATATGGGACGGCTAATATTATAATCTTCCGCAATCACCCGTTCACGAAGGTCATGATCTGTTATTACACCTATTTGTTCTCCGGTATCTCTTACAATAAGTGCCGCACTGTATTTACTTTTAGTCAATTGTTTTGCAACATTTTCAATCGACTCATCCATTCTGCATTCGACAGCTTTTTTTAGAAAATTAATAACAGGTTCATTTAAAAAATGGAGTGAAGTCTGCAGCTCTAAAATTAAATTCTCTCTATCTTCGTCTATTTTTATTTTTTCTGAAATATCTTCAATAATTCCGTCGCAATAAATTGGTTTATTATTTTCATCTTTAATCAGCAAAGCGGAGAAAGAAATAATTGAAGCTTCTCCATTTTTCTTTCGCACTTTTATCACAGAATTTTTAACAGTTCCATCTTTAAGAAGCTGTTTGTATAAAGTTTTTTGATCCTGTTTATTATTGAATAAATCGAAAAGGCTGGTTTCAAATAATTCTTGTTTATCGCTGAAGCCGAGAATATCAAGTATTGAGGAATTTACTTCGATAAATTTTCCATTTCGCCCCAGTGATATTCTGAACAGCCCCAAGTTGATATTGTTTATTAGTGATTGATATTTTTCCTCTTTCTGCCCAAGTTCATCTTCTCTCTTTTTGTGAACGGTTATGTCTTTTACAATTATTGAATAACCTTTTTTTTCTCCGAGAGATATTTCAGAGGTGTAGAATATTGTTTCAATTTTATTTCCACTCTTATCCTGCAGAGAGGATTCAATTTGTTTATTGGGCAATATCCCTTTCTTTAAATTTTTAAAGAATTCTCCCCCGCTGTTTTCCTCCGGATTATCACCGATAAGAATATTTTCAATATCTATCTCATCAATGTTTTGATCATTATAACCGAGGATATTCAAGAGCGCTTTATTCAGGTAGACATACTCGCCATCGAGCAGCATTACAAGTCCTTCTTTTGAAGCTTCGACCAAAGTTCTGTATTTAGCTTCTGATTCTCTCAACCCAATTTCGGCTTTCTGCCTCATCTTTTCGATCTTGAGACTTTGCTGGCTAATAAAAGCAAGTATTAAACCCAACACTATTAATATCGAAAGAGAGAGATAAATCAAATTTTTTGTTAGGGATGCTATTTCTTCATTCACATCTTCAATATAAATTCCCGTACCTATGATCCAGCCCCAGGGTTCGAAACCTTTTACATACGAAAGTTTAGAAACTATTTTTGTAGAATCATCTTTCCATTGCCACATGTAATCTACAAACCCTTCCCCATTGGATTTGACAATATCAACAAATTCTACAAACAGCTTTTTACCGGCAGAGTCCTTATAGTCTGTGAGATCAGTATTATTTAGTTCTGACCGATATGGATGGACTATCATATATGGATGCAAATCGGTGATCCAAAAATAATCCTTTCTTTCATCACCGTAACGCAAATACTCAACTATCCTTTTTGCTTCTTCCTGTGCTTCGGTTTGAGTATACTGCCCATCCTTTACTTTCTTTTCAAATTCTTCGAGGATACTCCAAGCGGAATTAGTTAATTCTTTAATCACTTCTCTTTTTTTCTCAAGCATGTTTTGTTCAAATGTGGGAATAATGATTGAGAAAATAGAAATTGTAAAAAGCGAAAATGCCAGCAATGTGGGGAGTATGATCTTTATAAAGAATTCTCTTTTACTTTTTCTGCTTTTCATAGATAACTTAGAAAATAACAATGATGAATATTGCTGTTTTAACTTCTTCATTTAATAAAACTTATCCCCGCCAACATCAGCAGGGATAAGCTTATGAATATCAATTCACTTTGTAGTTATGAACTTGCTGAGCTAAAAATTTCTTTATTTCAAGAGGAGTTTTTTCTTTAGATAATTTTGAAACAACAATATTTGTTAGTATTGCCAAAGGTGCTCCGAAGATGGCGAAATACCAGGCATTCATATAATAATTTATAAAATCTTGACCAGGCAGATTTCCGCCGAATTTACCCGCTACAAAATAAACAAGCGCAACTATTGAAACGGTAGTACCGGCAATCAAACCACCCCATGCACCGGCACGGTTTGAACCGCTCCACCAAATCCCCAATAGGAATAATGGGAAAATTGTACAACCTGCAAGCGAAAAAGCAACAGCAACGAGCTGAGCTATTAACCCTAAATTTAGCAGCGCAACAATTGCAACACTTGCCGCCATTAAAATAGTACCAATTCTAGCCATCAGCATTTGTGTTCTTTCGTTAGCATTCGGATTTATTACTTTATAATAAAGATCGTGTGAGAATGCGGAAGCGCCAGCTACAAGCAAACCGGATACGGTTGAGAATGCCGCTGAAATAGCGCCTGCGGCAAGCAGACCTGTGATAAGCGGGAATACATCTCCAAGTTGAGATGTATATACCACTATCGCATCTTTAGCGAGCATCCCCACTTCGGGATTCGCAGATAGGATCTTTCCAAATGCAGAATAAATGGGGGCACTCCAATAAAGGATGCAGATAAAAAACAATCCCCAAACAACCGACCATCTTGCATCTTTAGCTCTCGGGACCACATAGAATCGCTGGATGACATGAGGTAATCCTGCTGTTCCAATCATTAAAGAAAAGCAAATTGCTATCCATTGGAATGCAGTTTGTCCTGTCGCAGGATCCCATGGCATTGCAAACTCGGGTGCCGGTAAGATTGCAAAGTCATGCCCCATAGCTGTTATTCCATTACCGGGAGCTAAACCATTAACAATATCGGAGACAATAGCGCCATAGCCAGCTTGCGGCAGCCAGAAAAAATATCCGAATTTGTAAGTGAGAATGAAAAGAGGAATTAAAAATGAAATAATGATTATGACATATTGGATCTGCATATTTTTTGTAACGCCGAGCATACCTGAAATTAATGTATATGCCAATACTACTGAAGCACCAATTAGGACAGCCCAGGTGTAATCAATTCCAAGTATCCACTTGAACATTAGGCCTATGCCTGCAAACTGACCCACACAGTATGAAAATGAAATAAAAATAGCCACACCGGCACCAAAGCCCCGTAATCCTTGTGAATAATAACGATCTCCGATGAAATCTGCTGCAGTATACTTACCGTATCTTCTAATTTGTCCTGCCATTAAAATTAGAAGCAATACGTAACCTCCGGTCCAACCGACAACATAAGAAAGACCATGATAACCTGAACCATACATTATAGCAGCCATCCCCAAAAATGAAGCGGCGCTCATCCAATTTGATGCAATTGCCATACCCGCACCAACTGGTGATATTTTACGACCTGCAGCCCAATATGTTGAGGTATCTTTTGCTCTATTGAAAATTCCTACCATTATAAAAGTGATAAGCAATATTATAAGTATAATTGCAGGACCTAATTTAAACTCGCCTTCAAGTTTTGTGGCAGATTCGGCAAATAAACTCCCAGCAAATATTAAATGAAGAATAAAAACGTAAATGATTTTCGATAACTTGCTCACATCATCCTCCAATGAAATTTTTTACATTAAGTTTCTTCAACGAAATCATGTTTCAGATTCGTCTTTTCGATTACCAGGGCATAAACCAGGCAGAGCACAACAAACAATATCAGCAAGAACTGCGCGGTATACCAGTAGTGGAACGGAAAACCAAGAAACTTAAAGTCGGTTAATGCATTTTGATTATGCACTAAATATAGTTTCATTATTCCGGGAAGTTCGTTCTTGTATTCTTCTTTTAAAGTCTCATTTTCTACTTTCAACAATGAGTAAGGAAGCAAGTCGATCATTATCTTATCGAATCCTTCGGATTTCAAACCGATTGAAATTGCTGCTTGCTCATATGCTTCACTATCCAAATCTTTTTGAAATAAATATTTCATCGAATCATTCTGCATGTTGAATACAGTCCAGCTTAAAACATTTTTCAATACTTCTTTGTGCTGATCGGAAACAGCAATATTCTTACCCAAGACAGAAATCAGCGATCTTGAAAAGTCTTTTTTCATTTGTAAGTCCGCATTTGAATCGTTCAAAACTTCCGGATAAACTGATTCAAAAACGGTATAACTTTTTTCAGGTGTAGGTTCATTCAAAATCATAATTGTTATTTGAAACCCGAATACGGCGACAGCCCAAATAACAGCAAGTATCAGAATTAATTTTCTGTTTGCTTTTGCATGCCCCGATAAAGGTTTGAAGAAATTGACCTCGTACCTTTTGTCTTCAGTCATTAGTACCTCAAATAAAGTTTATTGGTTAGTAAATTAGTTTCGCTAAAAGAAAAGAAATGCCGAAATTACTAATCTTATATTTGTAACATCCTTACTGTTTTGAACTTTACCTTTAGAATCGGGCGAACCATAGGAGGCACTTGTCATTTCTACTTCTCCGCCAAATTGAGTATTTCCTGATCTAAAAATAATACGGGGAGATACTCTTAAAACCTTTTCAATATCGGCGCCTCTTGAGTAAACAGAACCTGCAATCACATCGTTGGAACCCAAATTTTTTGTGTAGCCGGCAAAAATTCCAAATTGCAGATCCTTTCCATAACTGAGATCGGTCCAAGCAGAAAGAGTTTTTATTGCGGTATATTTTTCTAAGCCATTTGTGGTGTCGCGAGACGAAACAGCATAACCGCCCAACATTGTCAGGTCGGTCATATTCTCACCATAAACTCCCTCAGCCTTAACCGTAAATTCACCGAAAGTAGCTTTAATAAAACCAATTGCTGAAAAGCTGCTGATTTTTTCATCAGTTGCAAATCCCTTGTCTGTTACTATCCGTGGTGTTAAAGATTTGAAGCCGGCACCCGTACCTAAAACAAATCCATTGCTGATGTATTTTACATTAATATCTAATATGGGTATTGAAGAATTCCGCAAATAAACGGAGGAACCCCCTTGTGGTCCGGTGCTAGCGAAATCCCTTTGCGAGGCGGCTGTAAAAGATACGTGAACATTATTTATTTTTTGTGTGAATTTTACCTGCGGATTTCTTGAAAATGGTTGAAAAGGTACGCCGGTATTAAAGGAAACCACACCCGGAAAAACTTCTGTTATAAACATTGGATTCCAATACTGCCCGATAAGCAGAGAAGAGTTTTCCCAATCAAGTTTAACGAATGCATGCCTTAACCTGAATCCGTTTATATCACCATCGGAATGACCGAAAAATGCACCTTCAAGAACCCCCGAAGTTTTTGCACCTAAAGCTCGCGGACCCGTTATCGTTCCGGTAACTCTTGATTGAACAGAAAGCATATTTAAATTCGTTTTTTCATTAATGTCCTTATTGTTGGGATCCAACATTTCGGCTTGCGGATAAAGCAGGAAATGCCCCTCTCGAATTGTAACATTCTGCCTGGAATCAAACATTAAATCTGTTTTAACAAAACCCTTAACTTTGATCCCGAAATCTTCTTCTTCCTTTACTTCAGAATTTTTCTGAGCGATTAGATTGACCGAGAATAAAAA
>JAENZU010000090.1 GCA_016841125.1 Melioribacter sp.
TCCTACTGCATCGGCGTACTTGTTTTCATTTATACATTAACAATTGCAAACGCTTTGGCGGATAACATCTACAATTCACCCCATTATTATATGCCCATCATTCTAGTGGCTATCATCCCTATTTCCTTTGGTTATTCGGTATTCCGGTATTCACTTATGGATGTTACCGATGTTGTTAAAAATGCTATCATGTACGGAACGGCAACTATCGCTTTAGCCGGTATCTACTTTCTGCTTATTTATACAATTGGTCAGTCCATCAGCAGTGCACTCCAAACAGAGTACCAGGGAATTATTGCTGCCATAATTTTTATAATTTTTGCAATGGTATTCCAATCAACAAAAGATAAATTTCAAGGGCTGATAACCAAACGCTTTTACCCCGAACAATTTGCTTACCAAAAAGTGCTTATAAAATTCAGCAGCGATATTTCGAGCATTGTTGGTCTTGAAAATATTTTGGAGTTTGCCCGCAAAACTTTTATTGAAGAATTAAAGATTGAAAAATTCGGTATTCTTCTTAAAGAAGAAAACATGAATGCGTATATTCTTAAACGGGGACAAGGTTTCAGTTCCGAATATTTTTTGCTTCAAAATAATAATGGCAGCGTTACGAATTTTTTAGAAGAGAAGAAAAATTTAAAAGCTCAGCCCGTAATTGAAAGATCAGAATTTAATGCTGCATTTGGTGATGAAGCATACAAATTTGAAGAAGAGGAAGTTTACACTATCATTCCTCTCACTATGAAATCTAAAGTAATAGGTTTCCTCTTGTTCGGATTGAAATACTCGGGCGCTCAGTTTGCCGGCAAAGACCTTGAATTACTTGTTGCCGCGGCTAATCAAACAGCCGTATCAATTGAGAACGCAAGGTTATATGAATCGGAAGCCGAAAAAGTTAAGCTCGAAAGAGATCTGCATAATGCACGCCGAATTCAGGAAAGCTTGCTGCCGAAGGAAATCCCGGATATTAAAGGATTAGATATAAGCGGAAAAATGATTCCCGCATTTCACGTTGGGGGTGATTACTACGATCTAATAAAAATTTCTGACACAAAATTATTTTTAGTTATAGGCGATGTATCCGGTAAAGGATTAGCCGCATCTTTTTATATGTCTAAACTTCAAACAATGATGCGCCTGTTTTGTTCTGAAAATAAAACCCCGAAGGAAATACTAGAGCAGGTTAACAATAATATGTTCGGCAGTATTCAACGAAATATGTTTATTACTGTTTCGCTTGCTTTATTTGATACCGAGAAAAGAATAGTAACTTATTGCAGAGCAGGCCACACTCCTTTGATTATTACAAACGGAAAAGCCGAGAGCCGGGTACAGCCCAGGGGCATCGGGGTGGGATTAGAAAGCGGAGAGATTTTTAACAGAACTCTTGAAGAAGTCGAAATTCCATTAAACAGTAATGATCTATTAATTTTCTTCTCAGACGGCATTAATGAAGCAATGAATGAGAAGGAAGAATTCTTCGGAATGGAAAGATTAGAAAATATTGCTAAAACATTTTTTGGTGATACTAGTGATGAAATGCTTACTCGACTGCTGAATTCAATAGATACCTTCCGTCAAAGTGCGGCACAGAATGATGATATTACTATTGTTTTGGCACGGGCTGCCTTTTAAATTATATCGAAAATAATTCATTTCCTTTTTATCTGTCAACATCATTCCTTAAATTCACTCTTAATATTTTAACAACTTTTTCACATTACCCGGGATATTATCTATGGAAATGCTGCTCGATATAATTAAAAATATCAGCGATATTGTTTGGGGAATACCTACAATAATCTTGTTGGTCGGTACCGGTATTTGGCTTACGATTATTCTAAAAGGATTGCAATTCAGAAAATTGTGGCACTCGCTCTATCTCGCTTTGATTAAACGAAAAGAAGATTCTGATGAACCGGGCGATATAACACATTTCCAAGCATTAATGACTGCTCTCTCAGCTACCGTCGGTACGGGTAATATTGCTGGTGTGGCTACTGCAATAGCAGCAGGCGGACCCGGCGCACTTTTTTGGATGTGGATTACAGGTTTAGTAGGGATGGCGACAAAATACGCCGAGGCATTACTGGCGGTAAAGTATAGAGAAAAAGATAAATTCGGTAATATGAGCGGTGGACCAATGTATTACATCAGTAAGGGGCTCGGGTGGAAATGGCTAGGCTCTACGTTTGCGGTGTTTGCAACTATTGCCGCATTCGGAATTGGAAATACTGTTCAATCCAATTCGGTTGCTCATGCGTTGGAAACATCATTCGGTGTGCCTACTTATATTACTGCTATAATATTAATGTTTGCAACCGGTGCGGTAATAATTGGCGGTATAAAGGCTATCGGAAGAGTTGCGGGTTTGCTCGTTCCAATTATGATTGTCTTTTATATGGGATCCGCCATCATTATTTTACTGCTCCATCTTTCTGAAATTCCTTCCGCATTCAGTTTGATCATTGAACAAGCGTTTACTCCAACTGCACAAGTTGGCGGATTCTTAGGGGCAAGTGTAATGCTTACAATTAGGATGGGCGTTGCCCGCGGTGTATTTTCTAACGAATCCGGTTTAGGCAGTTCCCCAATTGCAGCTGCGGCAGCACAAACAAAGCATCCGGTAACACAAGCTTTAGTATCGATGACTCAAACGTTTATAGATACAATAGTTGTTTGTTCCCTGACAGGATTAGTAATTATAATTTCTGGTAATTGGCAGACCGATATGACCGGCGCTGAATTGACTTCAGTATCATTTACAGACGGTCTGGGATCTGTATTTGGAGAATATATTGTTTCTATAGGACTAGCTTTGTTTGCATATTCAACATTGCTGGGCTGGTCCTATTATGGGGAAAAATCTTTGGAGTATTTGCTCCACGAGGGTTCCGTTAAACCTTACAGGTATATTTTCACTGTGTTTGTTGGGATTGGCGCGGTTGTTAATTTGGATCTTGTTTGGGGAGTTGCAGATATATTCAACGGACTCATGGCGTTTCCAAACTTGATTGGCCTTTTAGCTTTAACACCTGTAATTGCCAGCGAAACTAAAAAGTATTTTGAAAATAAAGATTAGATATTGACCCTATTTGTATTTGCGATAAGCTTGAGCAGTATTTTTACCATCATTGGACGGGAGAATGAGAAGTATCGATGGATGCTTTTTTTATTCAAACCTCTCACAATGAGTCTTATAATCTTATTGGCATTTTCAAAGTTCGACACATCCCATTCATTCTATTCTACTTTAATAATTAGCGGACTTGTCTTCGGCTTAGTCGGGGATACGTTTCTTATGTTTCCGGACAATTATTTTATGAGGGGACTGATCTCATTTTTAATCGGGCACATAATATATTCATTTGCGTTTTATTTTTATGTTGATACTCATAATTTATTGATAATAATTTTAATACCTGCAGTTTTAATTTTGATTATCACAAGAGTTGTGAAATCTATCGGTAAATTAAAGTATCCGGTATTATTTTATTCCAGCGTATTGGTTCTTATGCTGGCACTTGCAGTGAATGTATTTATTATTGAAATGAATTATTGGATTTTGCTCGGTGCGATTTTATTTTTTATTTCCGATTTGGTTTTAGCCTATAACAAATTTATTCGTCAGATAAAATTCGCACATTTATATATTCTCAGTACATATTTCTGTGCACAAACTTTAATAGCACTATCGGTATGAAAAAAATATTTATCACAATTGAATTTATCTCAAAATTGTTTGCTCAATTTAAGTATGCACCAAAAATTGAACTTTGTTTCTCACAAAAAAATGAAAGTGAGAGATAAATAATGTGTTTAATTTCATTTGCAATTAATAGCCATCCAAAATATAAATTGATATTAGCGGCTAACCGGGATGAGTTTTATGACCGACCTACTGCATCTGCTCACTTTTGGAATTCCAAATCAAATATTTTAGCCGGTAAAGATTTAAAAGAGGGGGGAACGTGGCTTGGGATCAATAAAGACGGGCGTATTGCGGCTATTACAAATTATAGAGATCCTAAAAATATTAAATTGAATGCACCTTCAAGAGGATTTTTGGTTAAGGAATTTCTCTCAAAAAATATTTCAAACGATGAATTTACCGAAGGTTTAAAAATATCTGGGAATAAATATAATGGATTCAATTTGATCTTCGGTACTATTGACGATTTACGTTATTACTCAAATCAGATAAATAAAGTAGTGAAATTGCAATCCGGTATTTATGGTTTAAGCAATCACTTATTAAATACACCCTGGCCTAAAGTTGAAAAAGTAAAAAATTATTTAGCTCAAAATTTGAATGGAGAAATCAATATAGAAGAATTATTAGAACTCCTGTCAAACGAACATCAATTTGATGATGATCAATTACCCGATACTGGAGTTGGTATTGAACTGGAACGAAAACTATCTCCAATATTTATTAAGTCGGATAAGTACGGAACACGTTCTTCAACCATAATACTAGTTGACTACGATGGTAATGTAAATTTTACGGAGAGAACTTATGAAGATAAGACAGAAGAAAACAGATTCAACTTTAAGTTGAGTTCATAAAAAAAGGCCGGTATAACCGACCTTAAAATTAGAATAAATTATAACTAAAATTAAAAACTTATTTTCTTTGAAGTTCTTTTTGCGTATTCAAGCACAAACGGGCTGGCAACAAATATCGACGAGTATGTACCGATGATGATGCCGAAGAATAAAGTGAATGCAAATCCTCTCAAAACTTCACCACCGAAAAATAGAAGAACGGCAACAACAAATAAAGTTGTGCCCGAGGTTATAACAGTACGGGACATGGTACGGTTAATTCCTTTGTTTATATTTTCTTCAAGCGGAGCTGTTTTGTGAATTTTAAGAAATTCTCTTACTCTATCGAAAACCACAACAGTATCGTTGATGGAATAACCAACTAATGTTAGAAAGGCTGCCACAATTATAATTGAGATTTCTAAATTCAGTACCGGTATTACACCTCTCAAAATGGAGAACATCCCTAATGTAATAATTACGTCATGGAAGAGTGCCGCAACAGCACCGAGTGCAAAAACAAATTTGAACCGGAAGCCGAGATAAACTAAAATTCCGATAAGTGAAAGTACAATTGCTATTACTGCATCAACTTTCAATTCATTACCAATTTTAGGACCGACTTTTACTTCTCTAAGAACAACAAAAGGGTTATCTGAAATATTTTCTCGTAGGATTGATTCAATCCAGTCTGCTATGCTTACTCTAACTACCAGCTGAGTGTTGTCCCGCTCCGGAGAAAACAGAGTAGCTTGGTATCCATTCGCGCTTAATACTTTAGAAACATTACCGACAACTTCGGCTGAATCAAACTTAAAAGTTACAGAGTTAATAGATGATTCAACTTGTTGATAGTTTAAATTTGGTATTTTACCCGTCATAGTTTTTTCTAATGATTCAACTACAGTAGGAAAAACATTGGATGGAATTTCCTGCAATTCGGTGCGCACCAAAATTCCGGATTCACCGCCAAAAGTTTTTACCTCAACATTCCCAAGTCCAACATCACTAAGATAATCTCTGATGGTTGAAATCTCTACAGGTTTCTCAAATTCAACAGCTACTTCTGCACCACCAACAAAGTCAATTCCTAATTCTAATCCTCTAAAAGCTAAACTCAGCAAACTTAAAAGTATTAATGTACCAGAAATTATATAAGCGATTTTTCTCTTACTAAGGAAATCAATATTAAGATTCTCGAATATTCGCATTTATTAAGTATCTCCTAATTACAATTATTATCCAAGAGTGATTTTATAACCTTTATATGCCATGAAATCAACCAATAATCTGGTTATCACAAGGGCTGAAAACAAACTAGCTACGATACCAATCATTAACGTTAGAGCAAACCCTTGTATCGGTCCGCTGCCGAATTGATAAAGAATGATACCGGTAAAAAATGTTGTTATATTCGAGTCAAAGATTGCGGAATAAGAATTACTAAACCCGCTTTCAATTGAGGCTTTTATTGTTTTCCCGGTTGCAACTTCCTCCCTAATCCTTTCGAAAATAAGTACGTTAGCATCAACCGCCATACCGATTGTCAAAATAATACCGGCAATTCCGGGTAGAGTAAGCGCGGCTTGAAATCCCGCCAAGATTCCCATTATAAAAATTATGGTGAATAGAAGTGCAAAGTCTGCAACCGCACCGGCTTTTCTGTAGTAGATAAACATAAATACAACTACAAGTAAAAATCCAATTATTGTGGAACTAAAACCTTGATTGATTGAATCCTGACCTAATGATGGTCCAACTGTACGTTCTTCGATTATATCAATAGGAGCTGGAAGTGCGCCGGCTTTAAGAACAATTTCTAAAAGTTTCGCTTCATCAAGATCCGCCATACCTTCAATTTGAGAATTACCTGATGGAATTTTCGATCTGATGAAAGGATCGGAGTAAACAACGCCGTCTAAAACAATAGCGCATCTTTTGTTAATATTCGAGCCGGTAATTCTAGCCCATTCTCTTGATCCCTCGGAATTCATCTGCATTGTTACGATAGGTGAGGTAGTCTGAGGATCAATATTTGCTTGTGCGTCAACTATTACACCACCTGTAAGTTCGGGCGCTTTATTAACCAAGAACAATTTATAAAAATTAACTCCATCCTGAACAATTTCCGGTTTAGCTGAATAAAGAAATTCTACGTTATCTGGGATAACCTTTTGTACATCGGGTCTTGCTAAGTAAGCGTTAATTTTTGCTCTATCATCTTCCTTTACAAAAGCATCAGCGGTATTGCTTTGAGCGTTAATTAATGCGACAGAAAAAAACGGATGCTCTGCAGCAAATTCTTCTTCGTTAAGGTCTTGGTTTGCCAATGAATCGGCTGCAGCGGTTGAGTCTTTTGATTTTAGGGAATCTCCCATATCACCGGCGAGAACTTCATCAATCCTGTTCATAATAGGATATGTAAAATCTCTTTCTTTAACGAAACGGAATTCAAGCAATGCTCCTCCCTGAAGCAGTCTTTTTGCTTCTTCTTCGTTTGAAATACCCGGCAGTTCAACAATTATTCTACGTGAACCTTGTCTTTGAATGTTTGGTTCGGATACACCATATTGGTTCACTCTATTGTTGATGATCTCTAAAGCGCGGGATACTGCATCGGCTTCCTGTTCCTGAAGTTTGCCAATTATTTCGGCATCGTCTTCTCTGATAGAACCAAAATAGCGGCTTAACCTAATGTTATTTTCTTTTAATTTATTAGCTAATAATGTAACTACGTTTTCATCGGTAAGCGCAGCTTCACGCTCGGCTTCTTTCAAAAGTCTTAAATAAACTTCATCGGGATCTTTTGCAAGTCTTTCTAAAAGTTTAGCAGTATTTACTTCCATAACCAGATACATACCGCCCTGCAAATCGAGACCGAGTTTTAATCTTTTTTCACGATCAGTTTTGTAGGAAGGATGTGAGGCTTTAATACTAGCATCTTCTCGTTTAACTATATTTGAAAGTTCCTCTTCCGATAAGCCAGGGTTGCTTTGTTGAATGCTATCTTTAATAGCACTAACTTCTGCCTCAATTTCTTTTGTGTTTTGATAGTCTGCAAAAGTAGGGTAAAGAAGGTAGATACTTAAAGCACCCAAGGCTAAAATAATAAAAATTCTAAATCTGAATTCTTTCATTCCGTTGTCTGAATTTTAGTTTCTAGTTAGTCCTTTAATTTCAAATAAGATTACTAATATAGGCAGATACCCTTAAAAAGTCAATTTAAATTCTTGTCAGTGCTGGGTATCAATACCGGGGTTAAATTGTTATGTTATAAGGGATTAGCGTATATTCCAAAATAAAAAAGCCGGTTAGAATCCGGCTTTTTATAACAATAAAAAACTCCTATTCTCTAACAACCCATGTTTTAACAACCGCGGTAACTTCATGATGAAGTTTTACATTAATACTATAGATACCAAGCGATTTAATGGGTTCACTTATTTCAATTTTTCTCTTATCGATTTCGAACCCTTTTTCCTTTAGGGAATCAGCAATCATTTGGGTTGTTACCGAACCAAAAATTTTATCTTCTTCGCCAACCTTAACGGGTATTGTTACAGAAACTTTTTCCAATTCTGTAGAAAGTTTTTGAGAGAGTTCCAGTTCTTTGGCTTCTTTTTTAATTAATTGTTTTTTCTCTTCTTCTAATGCTCTAATGTTGCCTTCTTGTGCGAGATATGCAATTTGCCTTGGTAAAAGAAAATTTAACGCATATCCGTCTTTGACATCAACAATCTCACCAATTTTTCCGAGTTGATCGAAATTTTTTCTTAGGATTACCTTCATTTTCTTTACTCCTTATTTAACTGCTTCTGAAACATAAGGCATAACCGCAATATGACGCGCACGCTTTATTGCTCTAACTAATTCTCTGTGCTGTTTAGCACTCAGACCTGTAATTCTTCTAGGTATAATTTTACCTTGGTCGGTCACAAATTTTTGAAGCTTCTTTGAATCTTTGTAATCGATGTATTCTTCAATTACTCTTCTTACTCTTTTATTTCTCATTTTTATAAACCTCTTTTAATCTTTAATCAAGTCCGATTCTTCGTCGGTTAAGAATTTATCGAAAGCATTATCTTCATAATCTGCACTATCATCGTCAGAATTGCTATCCGCAGATTCATCATCGTCCGAAGAGTCGCCATTATTCTTATTAAATTTATTTAAGAACTGAATTCTTTTAGCTTTAATTTCAACAATTGTTCTGTTTCTACCGTCGTCAGTTTTGAATGTACGGCTTTGCAATTCACCGTCAATCAATACTGCACTGCCTTTTTTCAATCTGTCTTTACAACTATCTGCTAATTTATTCCAAGCAACAATGCCAACATAACAAACGTCTTCCTGCCATTGATTAGAGCTGTCCTTGTACCTTCGGTTAGCAGCCAGGTGAAAATTGACTACTGGAGTATTATTAGATGTTTTTCTGAAAATAGGATCTTTAGTTAAGTTCCCTGCAACAATCACACTGTTAATTTCCGGCATCTTAAGATCAGCCATTACCAACCTCCATACTTATCTTAGAATATTTATTAATCTTTTCGGTCACTTTAATTTTTCTCTTCAGAAACTTCGGCTGCTGCTTTTTCTTTAATTTCGGCAGCTAATTTTGCTTTTTCCTTTTCGATTCCTTCTAAATCGTGTTTGGAAAGTAGAACTGTGAGATAGCGGATAATGGTTTCGTCAAGTTTATATATTCGCTCAATTTTTACAATTAGATCACTGGGTGCTACAAAACGAATAACGACATAATAACCACTTTTTGCTTTTTGGATCGGGTAGGCTAGGCGTTTTCTGCCCCATTTATCAAGATCAACTATTTCGCCGCCGTTTGTGATGATTTGCTCTTTAATTCTTGAGATCGTTGCTTCGACCTGCTCGTCTTCGAGCGCAGCGTTAATGATTATAACGCTTTCATAATGATTTGTCTTCATTAAATTCCTCCCTATGGGCTTTGGCCTCCTTTAAATTTTAAGGAAGCAGGGTTAAAAAAAATTATCTGATTAATATAATGTTATTTTATCAAGGGCGCAATAACTAAGGATACAACCGACATCAATTTTA
>JAENZU010000091.1 GCA_016841125.1 Melioribacter sp.
TTTCATCGTTAATTGCTTTAGCTCTAACATCCAAAGCACCGCGGAAAATAAATGTGAACCCAAGAACATTATTTACTTGATTAGGATAATGACTTCTGCCTGTAGCCATGATAATATCATCTCTCACCGATACTGCATCGGGATAAGTTATTTCGGGATCGGGATTAGCCATTGCAAAAACAATCGGTTTGGCTGCCATCACCTTAACCATACTTTTAGAAACAACATCCCCTTTAGATAAACCAACAAAAACATCGGCGCCTTTCATACCTTCATCTAAAGATTCAAATGTATTCTCAGTGGCAAATGCTTCTTTATATTTGTTAAGGTCTGTTCTGCCTTTGTGTACGTGCCCTTTGGAGTCGAACATTCTGATATTTGAGCGTGCAACACCTGCTTTGATATAAAGGTTGCAGCATGCAACTGCCGATGCACCGGCTCCATTTACAACTACTTTAAGATCTTTCAATTCTTTGCCGGCAATTTCAGCAGCGTTGATTAATGCCGCGCATGAAATAATTGCTGTACCATGCTGATCGTCGTGGAACACAGGAATATTCATTGTTTTTTTCAGTTCTTCCTCAATTTCAAAACACTCGGGTGCTTTGATATCCTCGAGGTTTATACCCCCGAAGGTTGGTTCGAGAACTTGTACGGTTCTAATTATTTCCTTCGGATCGTGTGAATCTAATTCAATATCAAAAACATCGATATCGGCAAATCTTTTAAAAAGAACACCTTTTCCTTCCATAACCGGTTTACCTGCATGTGCACCAATATCACCTAACCCCAGTACCGCAGTACCGTTGGAAACAACAGCTACTAAATTACCTTTTGCAGTGTACTTGTAAACATCGTCGTCATTTTTGTGAATTTCTCTACATGGTTCGGCTACACCGGGCGTGTAAGCTAAAGACAGGTCGCGCGATGTAAAGCATGGTTTTGTAGGAATAACCTCAATTTTTCCTTTCCGCCCCTCGCTATGATAGCGGAGAGCTTCTTCTTTGGTATTACTCATAGATTTTCCTCGGAATGATTTTTTTGTTGGAGAAGTAATGGTGTTTTATACTAAAAGACAAATATGTCATACATAAATATATTAAGTTTATTTAAAACAAAAAAGCCGCTCTAAAAAGAACGGCTTCGTAAAAGTTGAATTACATCAAACTTCCATAATTTCTTTTTCTTTCAAACCGATTATCTCATCAATCTTTTCGGTATGGTTGTCGGTAACTTTTTGGATTTCATCTTCAGAATCTCTTCTCTGATCTTCGGAAAGTTCTTTATCTTTTTCCATTTTTTTTAATTTATCATTAGCATCGCGCCGTACATTTCTGATGGCTATTTTATAATCTTCACCAAATTTCTTAACCAATTTTACTAAGTCTTTTCTTCTCTCTTCATTCAAAGGCGGAACCGGAATTCTAATATTAGTACCGTCACTTGCCGGGTTGAAACCAAGATTAGCCTGCATTATTGCTTTTTCTACAGCACTCACCATTGATTTATCCCATGGAGTGATCGATAAAGTATGTGCATCGAGAACTGAAACATTGCCAACCTGATTTAAGGGAGACATGTTACCGTAATAGTCAACTCTAACACTATCTAAAAGAGCTGTGGTTGCTTTACCGGTGCGTATCCTTGAAACTTCATCACGAAATGCTTCAATTGATTTATCCATACGCTGTTTAGCATCTTTTACCACTTCGTTCATACTAAACCTCAAATTTATTAATAATTTTTAGAAAAATTTAAATATCGCTTACAAATGTTCCAATATTTTCGCCGAGGACAATTTTCTTCAGATTATCTTCTTGATTCATATTAAAAACAATAATCGGCAGATTATTTTCTTTGCACAGGCTAATTGCAGTCATATCCATAACTCTTAGATTATCCTGCAGAACATTTAAATAACTTATTTTATCAAACATTTCGGCGTCCGGGTTTTTCTCCGGATCGCTGCTGTAAACACCGTCAACTCTGGTTCCCTTTAAAATTGCATCAGCTTCCACTTCAATTGCTCGGAGTGATGCAGCGGTATCGGTACTAAAATAAGGGTGTCCTGTTCCGGCACCGAAAATAACAATCCTGCCTTTTTCAAAATGCCGGATTGCTCTCCGTCTGATATATGGTTCCGCTATTTCATCCATACTAATTGCAGTTGTGAGTCGAGTATAAATCCCGGCTTTTTCAAGAGCATTTTGTAGTGCAAGTGAATTGATAACCGTTGCAAGCATTCCCATCTGGTCGCCTGTTACACGGTCAATTCCCTGATCGCTTGCACTTAACCCGCGATAGATATTCCCACCGCCGATAACAATTCCTACCTGTACATTGAGATCGTGCACTTTTTTAATCTCTGCCGCGAAAAAATTAAGAACCTCGGGATCAATTCCATGCCCCTTATTTCCCATTAAAGATTCACCGCTTAACTTTAGCAGTATTCGTTTATATTTGAGTTTTTCCGCCATAATTAAATTCCAATATAAAAAAAAAGGTCTTATTAAAAAATAAGACCTTTTTGAAAATTATTTATTTTCGTCGCTGACATGAAACCGGTGAAACAGTTTCAGTTTTGCATTACTTGAATTTGCTTTGTTGAACTCAGCAATCAAATCGGCGACTTTCTTTGTGTTGTCTTTAACAAATGCCTGCTCTAAAAGACATGCTTCTTCGTAAAACTTGTTTAATCTGCCTTGCGCAATTTTATCCAAAACTTGCTCAGGTTTACCTTCTTTTTTTGCCAGCTCTTTATAAATTTCGATTTCTTTATCAACAACTTCAGCCGGTACTTCTTCTCTAGTAACATACAAAGGTTTCATTGCCGCTACCTGCATCGCAATATCTTTAATGAGGGCTGTAAAATCATCTTTCTTTTCGGTTACATTGTCGCAGCGAACGAGAACGCCAAGTTTTGAACCCTGATGAACATAATCAACTACAACTCCATTATCAGAAGATTCTCTAACGAAACGTGAAATTTCAATCTTTTCGCCAATTTTTCCAAGAAGGTCTTGTAATTCATCATTCAGTTTCTTTCCGCCTGTTTCTAAAGCCAGCAGTTCTTCAACCGTTGCGGGATTTTTTTCTTTAAGTAATTTCAAAGATAGATTTGCAAAATTTACAAAATCATCACTCTTGGCAACGAAATCAGTTTCGCAGTTTACTTCCAGCATCAATCCTTCGGCATCATCATTTACTAATTCAGTTAAAATTAAACCTTCGTTAGCGGATCTTTCAGCTCTCTTTGCCGCAACCGAAGCACCTTTTTTGCGAAGGATTTCAATTGCTTTTGTAAAATCGCCGTTAGATTCAGTAAGGGCTTTCTTACAATCCATCATTCCTGCGCCAGTCTTATCTCTTAATTCTTTTACTTGTTGAGCTGTAATCGCCATTTTAAAAATCCTTAATTTATTCTCTAATTACTTATTATCTTCTTTCTCTTCTTTAACTTCTTTATCATCCTTTGGTTCTTCAGGGGCTTCTTCTTTTTTAACCGGCTCTTCGGCTTTAACCTCTTTAACTTCAGCAGCCTTTACTTCAGATTTTTCAGATTTAGTTTCTTCTGCTGCTGGAGATTTTTCTTCTGCTGCCGGAAATTTTTCTTCGGTTTCTTTTACTTCTTCTTTCTTCTTTTGTTCAACTACTTCAGTAACTTCAGATTTTTTAGCACCTTTAGAATCGAAACGAACTTTACGCACACGTGTCTTTCCTTTATCTTCTCCTGCGGATTCCTCTTCTTTCATCTTTTTCTGACGTTCTTTTTCTGCTGTCTCTTCTGCTTTTAGTTCTTTAGCTCTTTTCTCACCGTCGAGCACTGAATCTGCCATAATTTTAATTATCAATTCAATAGTACTAACCGCGTCGTCATTAGCAGGGACAACATAATCTACTTCCTCAGGATCGCAATTTGTATCGACTACTGCAAAAATTGGAATGTTCAATCTATGGGCTTCTTGAACAGCAATAGATTCTTTTTTGATATCAACAATAAATAATGCGCCTGGTAATCGTGTCATCGATTCAACACCGTCTAGCACTTTTCTTAATTTGTCTCTCTCGCGCGTCATCAAGAGACGTTCTTTTTTGGTAATTTTTTCAAAAGTACCGTCGGTTTCCATTTTGTCAATATTCTGAAGTCTTTTAATGCTTTTGCGGATAGTCTGAAAATTTGTGAGCATTCCGCCAAGCCATCTTTCGCTAACCCAATTGCTGTTGCATCTTTTGGATTGTTCGGCAATTACACCTTTTGCTTGTTTTTTTGTACCGACAAATAAAACGGGTTTACCTTCGGCAACAATATTGTTTAATTGATCTGAGGCATAATCAATAGCTTGCTGAGTTTTTTTCAAATCGATTATATGAATACCTTTCTTCTCCATGAAGATATAAGGTTTCATTTTAGGATTCCATCTACGTGTTAAGTGACCGAAATGCGCACCGGCTTCGATCAGTTGAGTTAATTCAACTTTCGGCATGTTTTACTCCTGTTTTTCTTCTACTTTCTTCAACTTCGCCTTAGATCCCTTTTTTAGGCGGGACACAGGGGGCAAATCGGAAAGTATGAATAATAGTTAATTAATAAATTATCTCTTAGAAAACTGAAATCTTTTTCTAGCTTTTGGACGACCGTATTTTTTACGCTCAACCATACGAGGATCTCTCGTAAGCAATCCTTCAGTTTTAAGTGCAGCTCTGTGATCTTCGTTCATTTCAAGCAGCGCGCGTGCAATTCCTAAACGTACCGCTTCAGATTGACCTGAAACACCGCCGCCTGCTACATTTGCATAAACATCAAATTTACCTTGATTTTCGGTAACGGAGAACGGAAGCATAACATCATCGCGGTGATATTTCAACGGGAAGTAGTTTTCAATCTCCCGTTTGTTAATGCTAATTTTTCCGGATCCGCTTCTTAAATAAACTCTTGCAACTGCGTTTTTTCTTCGACCTACAAAAATTTTATCAGCCATTAAAAATTCCTCTTAAAGACTTAATTGTTCTGGTTTCTGTGCTGCATGCGGATGATTCTCGCCTGTATAAACCTTAAGTTTTTTAATTAGTTGTCTACCAAGTCTGTTTTTAGGAAGCATTCCTTTAACAGCAGATTGAACAACTCTTTCAGGGTGTTTTGCAAAAACTTCGGCATAAGTTCTTACTCTACTTCCACCCGGGTAACCCGAGTGAGAAAAGTAAGTTTTCTGAAGTTCTCTTTTCCCGGTCATTTTAACTTTATCGGCATTTATAACAACAACAAAATCTCCGGTATCCATGTTCGGTGTGAAAATGGGTTTTTCTTTACCACGAATAACTCTGGCAATTCTCGCTGCTAAACGTCCGAGTACTTGATCTTTGGCATCAACTACGTACCATTTCCTATCCGCATCTTCGGTTTTAATAAACCTAGTTATTTTTTCCTGCTTCAATTTAAAATCCTCCAATGGACAGATTATTCTAACAAAGTCTGTAAATATATTTTTAATCGTTTAAAATGTCAAGATTTTAAATATTAATGTTTTCGATTAATTCAAAAAATGCCCAAAATGGAAGATTTTTAAAAATCTAAATTATCTTATTTTAAATTAAATGGAACAAACGCAAAAATCGTTTCCGGAAATCTATCTGTAATTATCAAAAATCCCCTATCATCTAATTTTGCAATCCCTTCCCAATTTCTACTTTTTGAGTTTGCCGGAAGTTCTAAATATACCGGAGGCACCTTTTCAAATTCAATTTTTCCATGCGAAAATTTCATTTTAACTAACCGTTCTAATTCTTCTGAATTTTGATGCGATTTGCCCAAGCCGTATTTTTCAATCAATTCATCATTCGCAATATTAAGTTCGCCTTTTTCCCCAGGCCAAAAATAATTTATCACCCAAAAACTTCCGTCAGCGTCAACATCAGTGGCGTCGGTAATACGGTACTCAATATTTACAAAATCTGTATTGAATAATTTTGCAAGTCTGCTATCTGAATAATATGCAACCGGATGATCAACCAGATTCCTGCCGTTCGCTTCATGCAAAGCATAAATATTTGAATTCCAAAATACTAAAGCTTCTTCGCTGAAATTTTCAATTTTGGATAATGACGGAATCTCGAGTAAGCTTTTTGAATTTAATGAAATTGAATTGTTTGCTGAATCAATCAAACCTAGAACCACGTAGCCTCGTGTTGAGTCCGACTGATAGGATTCGATAGTCATGTAAACTGTGTCCGCATTAAATGCAATTGCCTCGTATCCCGATCCTCTGCTGTTAAATTTTTCCAGTCCCTCTGCAGAAAAATTAATTTCCGAGGGGGTCAAAACATCTGTATTTGCTCCATCCAAATATTTAATAATTTCTTTTTTGCGGAGAAAGAATAATTTACCTGTTCCATTTTCGCCAAAAAGAAAAGGGTATTGCGGAAGCAAAATAAGTTTGTCGCCGTACCAGGCCAATCCTGAAATTTCACTTTCTTTCGATGAAGCAATACCTGCAAGAGGGATTTTCTGAATTGAAATTTCGGTAAGTTGTTCTGGTTTAATAATTTTATTACTGCACGAATAAAACAGAAACAAAGAAAAAAATATGATAAAAATTATATACCGATTCATTCTGCTTTTTCACTGCCCCAATTTTTAACGGTTTCTAAAATATGAGTGTATTCTTGATAGTCATGTCCGTACATTATCATCTCTTTTTTAATTTCCTCAAAAGATCTGTTTAAATATTCTTTTTCATAGAGTCCGACGATTAATCCCGATCTGTCTTTACCGCCGAGGCAGTGGATCAGCACCGGCTGGTTTGATGAGTCTGTCACCACATTTAAAATTTCTCTCAAATATCCGGTATCCTGCTTCACCCTTGAGTCCATGGGAAAACTGAAAAAATTCAGATCAAGATTTTCCGAAATCCGGCTTTCTTCAATTTCGTTTGCTTTATCGCCGCGCAAATTAATTATGGTTTTCAAACCGTGTATTTTCATTTTTGCAAATGCCGCAGAATCAGGCTGAGCGGAGCGCCAGACACCCGGACTAACTATGTGAAAATTAAATTGCGCATCAACTACTGATGTTTCCGGGGGAATGTAATTATCATCGGCATCCGATGGTTTTTTATTGCACCCGAAAAAAATTATTACTAACAAAATCAATATTATTGCAAAACGAATTTTCATATTTTTTTTTCTTCCCTGAACTTAACATTTTTTTGTTCCGAACTGTCAACATTCAAAGTAAAAATATCAGGTCGCGAATAGTGCCCGTCAGTGTCCAAATATTGGTTACCCTGACCAATCATATCAAGATCTAATTCTGCAAAAACTGTTTGAGTAGTATTGTAGACCGGCTGCGCTACAAATTCTGAATTTGGTGCAATCATGGCACTTCCCCCGTTTACAATAAAATCCGAATCCTGCATAGGAATTGAATTAATAAAATCTAAAATCGAACTGTCACTTAAATTCAAACCTTTTATTCCCTCAATTAAATCCAATTTGGTCACGGTCATTCCCGATGCAATAACAAAACATTGTCCTTCAAAAGCGTAATGCCTGCTTGCTAACATGTGAAGTTCTCTAACCGACGGCCATTGCGCAATGTGAACAACCTCGTTCTGTGCGTGCATTGCTGCCCTTGCAAAAGGCATCCAGTGTTCCCAGCAAATTAGTCCCCCGATATTCCCAAAATCGGATTGAAGAGATTTTAGCGTGCTGCCGTCCCCTCTTCCCCAAATCATGCGTTCGGTGTAAGTTGGTACAAGTTTACGGTGAATATTAAAATCAGTTCCGTTTTTATCAAAAATTACTTGAGAATTATAAATGGTATTGCCCCGTTTTTCATTCACTCCGAAAACCAGATACGCCCCGGTATCTTTTGCCAGCGCTTTTAGTTTTTTAAACTGTTTCGATTCCATTTCGATCGTATTATCGAAAAGGAACGAAAAGATTTTTTTTGATGGCGGATAATCCCATACTGCGGCATTGGGGGCGGAGTCGATCCAAAACGGGTAACCCGGCAGCCAGGTTTCAGGAAAGACAATTAATTCTGAATTTTCATCGGCGGCTTCCCGGCAAAGCATTTCTGCTTTTTCAATTGATGCATTCAGATTAAGGAATACAGGAGGCTGCTGAATTGCAGCCGCCTTAATTTTTCTGTTCATCAATATTTATTTTAAATCCAGTAAAACGGTTATTTTATCCCAGGCGTCGGTACGTTTTTTATCATAAATTTTTATGTATTCTTCACTGCCGGTTTCAAGATATTTTGAATACCCTTCGGCTTCTCCTCTCAATAATTCGAGTGTGGAAATCAGATCGTCAATAAAAATAATATCTTCCCCTTTTATTGATGGAGAGGTGAGCAGCTTTTTCAATTGATCTCTTGAAACTATCGCAAGATTTTGATACTCCTGAAGAGCTTGAATTGTAAAGTCATTATCGTAATTCCCGTTTGCGTGACCATCAGCCAAAGTGCCGATTGAAACGTAGGTTAAATATAAACCTTGTGCCGAAAGCACACCGATAGTTTCAAGAAGAAGGTCTGTATCCTGCGCTTTTAGTTTGCCTGGAATTGCTATCAGCAAAATTAGGAATGATGCAAAAAGTATTTTTCTAGTTTTCATTTTTCACCAAATTATTTTTCAAACATTTTGGGCATACTCATTTTAGTGTAACCTGAAGGAATATTAAAAAGATCGTCACTTAATTTTTGCTCCTTAAGTTCGGTCACTTCATATCTGCCAACTTCATTACCAGATTTATCTCTGTTTATAACCAGCATCGGGAAAAACCCGTCATTTTCAATTTCTTTGTACCATGCCGGTTTTTGTTCCTGCATTGGACCGTTCATCAGAACAAATTTGCCTAAATCTTTGGCAACCCACATTTCAATGTCTTCCTCATTGTCTTTCATAAGCCATTTTTCTGCTTCGTGCCCAAGAATAACCTTTGTTTCGCCGGTCCTATTTGGTTCAGTCATGTCATCAGTATCCACGTCCATATCTGCCACATCTATAGGCATTTCCATATACATTTTCTGACTTGGCATAAGAATATACATTGATTTGTCGTCCATTAGAAAAGCACCGCCGCCCATTTTATTATCGGGGGCATCCATTCTGAATTTACCATCTTTAATTTGATATTTCATTTCGGAGGCTTCCCCTTCATAAGTTACTTTGAATTTAATAATCCCTTCAAAGTTTTGAGCGGATATTACTGAAATGAAAAATACTAAAGCTGCAGTAAAGAAAAATTTTGTTAAAAGCTTCATTCTATTGCCTCCCTTAATTTGTTTTTGTTTCACTAAATATAATAAAGTTTTTTGGAATTTTAATATGAGTTTTTATCCAAAATAAATTTTAGCGGATTAACTTTGTCCGCGAACTACTTTTTGTTAATTTTGACATTTGCTTTAAAAAAATTCGGAGTCAATGATGAAAGTGCTGATAACCGGCGGGGCAGGTTTTTTAGGAATCAATTTGGTAAGATATTTACTTGAGAGAAATGTTGCTGTTGTTTCGCTAGATATAACAGATTTTAATTATCCCGATGTTAACGATAAAATTATAACAATTAAAA
>JAENZU010000092.1 GCA_016841125.1 Melioribacter sp.
CTCGGTGAAGGTTTCCGGCGCCGAATTTAATTTTTCATTTAGTATTCAATTTTTATTAGCCCGGCTTGCTAAACACTCCGGGCTTTTTTATTATCGGGTAGAGATTTAAAAAGGAGAAAAATGAACACAGATAAATTAGTTAGAGAGCAGCTTTTACATTTAGCATTTGGGGGCAATGCGCATTTACCCTATAAGAAAATTATAAAAGAATACCCGCTTGAGATTATAAACAAACAGGCTAAGGGAATTGAATATACTCCTTGGCAGCTTCTCGAACATATTAGAATTGCGCAGAAAGATATTTTGGAATTTGTTGTCGATCCCCAATATAAATCGCCTAACTGGCCCGATGATTATTGGTCAAAGGAAAAAACGGCATCGGATGAAATGTGGAACGAGACTTGCAAAATGTTTTTACGTGATCTTAAAAGGGTGGAAGATTTAATAAAAGACCCGCAAACAGATTTTTATTCCCCTATTCCTCACGCGAAAGATTATACAATTTACAGGGAGATTCTTTTGATTGCGGATCACAACTCCTATCACTTTGGTCAGTTAGTATTGCTGAAGAAACTTCTTAATAATTAGCTGTCGAAACCAAAACAGAGATAATTTATTTTTCTTCCCTCATCCAAGTAATTTTTTTCGTACCTGGTTTTTACTTCGGTTGCGATAGTGCTGATTTCATCTTTGTAGAGATTATAGGAAAAGTGGATCGGAATAATTTTCATTTCGTCCAGTACACTTTTGGCGAATTCGAATAGATGCGGGTTGTCGGTTTTCAGATGAACTTTTCCCCCGGGGATCAGCAAATATTTATAGAGCTCCACGAACTCCGGCGCAACTAACCTCCTGTGAGTACTTCTTCTTTTTTTGTGAGGATCGGGGAATGGAATTATTATTTCTTCAGTGCAGGCAGAAGAAAGAAGATCTTTTAATTCCTCAACTTTTGAATTAATAAATGCTGCGTTTGGAAGTTTCCTCTCTAATCCAATTGAAGCCCCGTTCCAGACGCGGGAGCCCTTAAAATCCACACCAATAAAGTTTTTGCCCGGATGAGCTGCCGCCAGGCTAAGTGTAAAATCTCCATCGCCGCAGCCAAGCTCCAGCGTAAAGGGCAAATCATTCCCAAAAAATCTATTTATTCTATTTACTAAATCCGACTGATGACTGTTAAAAACATTGGGCAATGTTTGAACTTCGGCTAATTTTTTATGTTTCTTTCTGGACATTTTGTATCTTAAAATTTAATCGGCAAAGATAAACAATATTTGAAATTAATATTTATTTTAGACTGATTTTTTAGGTCAATGAACAAATAATATCTTAAATTTGAATATTATTATTTGAATAATATCTTTGTAGTAATAAGAATCAAATATTTTAAGAGGAGTAGAAATGGCGGTAATCAGACCTTTCAGAGCAGTAAGACCCGAAACCAATGTAACCCATCTAGTAGCAAGTGTCCCTTACGATGTTGTAAACAGAGAGGAAGCTGCCGAATTGGCAAAAGGAAATCCGCTCAGTTTTCTTAGAGTTACCCGATCTGAAATTGAATTGGAAGCAAAAGTAGACCCTTACGATAAATTGGTATATCAAAAGGCAAGAGAAAATTATTTGAGATTGAAAGATGAAGCCCCGATGGTTCAAGACGATAAAGCACATTTCTATGTTTATAAACTGAAAATGGGTGATCAGGAACAAGTTGGTATTGCAGCAACATTTTCGGTTGCTGATTATGATAACGATGTAATTAAAAAGCATGAGAAAACAAGAAAAGTTAAAGAGGATGATAGAACAAACCACATAGTAACGACTGAAGCTCAAACCGGTGCAGTTTTTTTGACGTACAAGGGAATTCCGGAAGTTAACGATGTTGTTCGTAAAACCATGACTCAAGAACCAGTTTACAGCTTTACGGCTCCCGACGGAGTTAAACACACAGTTTGGATAATGCCGGATGATTATAAAGACATTGTTGTTTTTGAGATTGGCAAAGCAGAAAGTTTATATATAGCAGACGGGCATCACCGCGCGGCAAGCGCAGGCAGAGCGCAAAAAGTTAAAAAAGAAAATAATGTTGATCACACAGGCGCAGAGGAATATAATTATTTCTTGGCAGTGCTGTTCCCGGCAGAAGAATTAGCTATTATGCCCTACAACCGGGTCGTCTTCGACCTTAAAATGAGCAATGCAGAATTCATTGAAAAAGTAAAAGAATATTTTTCTGTGGAAGAAACGGATAGCCCCGAACCGCCGGAACGAAATACAATCTGCATGTATCTCGACAAAAAATGGTACCTTTTGAAACCCAACGAAAAAGTTCAGCCGGGAGAAAGTGTGGGGGATAAATTAGACGTAAGTCTACTGCAAAATTTTCTTCTCCATCCGGTATTGGGAATTGAAGATCCGCGTACTGATAAAAATGTTGATTTTATCGGCGGAATTAGAGGGACAAAGGAACTTGTTAAATTGGTTGATAACGGAACCGCGGCAGCAGCATTTTCAATGTACCCGGTGGAGGTTCAGGACTTAATTAATATTTCCGACGCAGGCGAAACAATGCCCCCTAAAAGCACCTGGTTCGAACCAAAATTGAGAGACGGTTTAGTTGTTCATGAAATATAAAACTTAAAAATACTATTACGAGGTTAATCAAAATGGAAAAAAGAGTTTATAATTTAAGCGCAGGTCCTGCAATATTACCTGAAGAGGTATTGCTGGAAGCACAGAAAGAATTTTTCTCCTACAAGGGATCCGGCATGTCTGTGATGGAGATGAGTCATAGGGGTAAAATCTATGATCAGATTCACCAGGAAGCCGAGGCGGATCTCAGAAGCCTTCTAAACATTGGTGATAATTATTCGGTGCTGTTTTTACAGGGTGGAGCAACGCTTCAATTTTCAATGGTTCCGATGAACATTTTAAAAGGGAAAGCCGATTATATATTGACCGGCGCATGGGCTAAAAAAGCCGCTAAAGAAGCAAAGAAGATTGGATCTGTTAATATTGCCGGATCTACCGAATCTGAAAATTTTAACCGGCTGCCGCGACAGGATGAATTAAAACTCGATTCCGAAGCATCATATGTTCACTTCACATCTAACAATACGATCTTCGGAACACAGTACAGAACCGAACCGGAAGTCGGAAACATTCCGCTGGTTTGCGATACATCATCCGACATGCTTCATAAAAAATTTGATGTAAACAAGTATGCTCTAATTTATGCCGGCGCTCAAAAAAATATGGGTCCGTCCGGATGTACTTTGGTGATAGTTAGGAAAGACATGCTGGAGAGGAGTGATGACAGCCTGCATACATATCTAAATTACAAGACGCACGCGGAAAGCAACTCACTTTACAACACGCCCCCAACATTTTCAATTTACATAATGGGTTTGGTTTACAAGTGGCTGTTGAAGAACGGAGGACTTGACTGGATTTACAAAGTAAACTCCGAAAAAGCCGGAATGCTTTATGACTTCATAGACGGAAGCGACGGATTCTACAAAAGTGCCGTTGCGGTTAAAGAAGACCGATCGCTGATGAACGTTACATTTAGTACTCCAAACGAAGATCTGGACAAAAAGTTTATCGCCGAATCTGCCGTTAAAGGTTTTTCCGGATTGAAAGGACACCGTTCGGTAGGCGGTTTACGCGCTTCAATTTATAATGCCTTCCCTCAAAAGGGAGTTGAAGATTTAGTTGAATTCATGAAAGATTTCAAAGCGAAGAATTAATAATTTTTAGGGTCGTATGTTTTATACGACCCGCATTTAAAAAAGCTCAAAATGAAAAATTTAATTATAATACCGCTATTAGCTCTGCTCTTTTTTGCATGCGAAGGAGAGCCCCGAAATATTGAACTGGGTAATGCCGAAGCTTTTGCTTTTTACCTTGGTGACGGCTGGGAATTGAACGCTTCTTTATTTGCGAGAAACTTTGAACTAAAGGAAGCTGATGATCAATATCATTATAAAATATCTTATTCGGCTTCGCTGGTAACTCCGTCGCTGGATACATTGAAAAATATTGATAACGATACACTTGAAGGTGAGGGAATCGAAGAACCCTTTGAAACCGAGATGGAATTACAAATCAACTTGGACAGTAATTTTGAGGTTGGAAAATATAAACTTCTAATTGAAGTTTTAGACGAATACTCGAATCAAACGGTATTGTTGGAAAAGGATTTTACATTATCCGATGAATAAAAGTATATGGCAATAATTCCGGAAGGATCTATGCTATATCAAAAAATTATTGGGGTAGTTGAAAATCAAAAAACATTTTGTAAGTAAGCCGCAAATTTATTCCGGCTTCGGGTAGAATAGATTTAACCCTGGACAAGTGATTCCTGTATTCCCGATTGAATATGTTGTCCACATTCAACGAGAGAACATGAATCAGCTTTGCTGTTTGGAAAGAGTATTGAGTAAAAGCATTTATAATTGCATAGCCTGATGTGGGCGTTTCAAATTCATCAACCCTGCTCTGTTTACCGGCAAACTCGCTGTTTACTCCGGCTGAGAAAGTATCATCACTATACTTTAATTCAATCAAACCTTTTAACGGCGGTATTTGCGGAAGCGGCTTGCCGGATCTGCTAAATTCCCCAACTGTATAACTTATCGAAAACCCGAGCGAAAATTTTTTATAAAATCCCCAGTCAATCTGTCCCTCTGCTCCGTAAAACAAAGCATCAGTTCCTGTAGTTTTATAAATAGGCAGAAGTGTTTGAAAATTATATTCTCCGCTGTTTCTTGGTATGATATAATTCGATAGAGTGTTCGCAAAGAAATTAAAATTATAATATAAATTTTCGAATTTATGAAAAATGAATATTTCGCTTCCAAAACCACCCTCTGCGTTTAGGTCAGGATTGCCGACCTCGTATGAGTATGCCGCAAGGTGCGGTCCTTCGGAATAAAGTTCTTCGATTGTCGGCACTCTCGATGATTTGCTTATATTGGCACCAACGTAAACAATTTTTGTCCATTCATAAAGTAGCGATAAAGACAAAGAGTAAGTGTGAAATGTTCTTTCCCTAATATATCCTATTTTAGCATTTGGCTTTTCATAATCCGGCACGATCTTATCGAAACTATATCTGCCGCCCATTTCTAAACTGAACTTGCCTGATGTAAATGTTTCGAAGTCGAAAACGGAAAAGTTGATAGATTTTGCCGGCGGACTGAAAACATACCCGCCAATATTATAACGCCGATGTTCAAAGGATGCACCCCAAACACCCCGGTCAAATAAACCAATCTTTTTGTGATTCAAATGAATTTTTCCGAAATAGTTTTCCAATTCATATTCAGACCCTATCAAACCGCCGTACTCAAATTCCTTGTGACGATAATATGATCGGTAGAGGCTTACTTCGGCATCATCAAATAATTGTGACCTAATGTTTATGCGGGTTTCAACATTTAATTGGCGCCTAATCATTTGAATATCGACACCAAAAGGATGCGCCCCCACAAAACCGCCCGGAACCCCGTACTCGAGATCGAATAATTTGTATGATGCCCCGACCATTCCAAAAGAAGGGAAATATGAAACTCCGCCGCTGTAACTCAAATTTTCCGAACTTGAATTATTTAATCGACCGGCAGGAGTATCTAGATTTTTAGTGAGTCTTTTACTTGCATCAACTTTTAACATAAATTTATCGATAGGAGCTTCAGCAACCAGAGACCCTAAATAACCCATGTTCGCCGTTTCACCGTAAGCGCCAATTGAACCGGACATACTATTGTGATACTCCTGTGGAATTTCGTGCCGGATAACATTTACCACCCCGCCAATAGTTGTAGGAGTATAAAGCAGCACTTTCGGACCGCGCATCACTTCGATCCTTTCTGCGGAAAATGGCTCAATGGTTACAGCATGATCGGGCGATGTTGAAGAAAGGTCGGTAGTCTTTTCCCCGTCCTCACTTATTAAAACACGGTCGCCTCCAAGCCCGCGTATTACGGGTCTTGCCGGCGCGGGACCCATCGATCTTATTGCTAGACCGGTTTCATTCTTCAATGTTGCCGCCAAAGTAATTCCAAGTTCTTTCTGCAGTTCCTTTCCCTTAAGCACATTTGAAAGTTCTGAAAGATCATCAAATTTAGTATGTGTATGAAAGTCAGTTACAACAACGGGCGATATTTCAATTATTTTAGGAATCAAATAGACCACCAAAGATTTGCCTTCCTGCCCAGACACACTTATGTTTAGCGTGTTTTCTTTATAACCTACATGAGTTACTTTTAGAACATATTCGCCCATTCCAACATCAGAAATAACAAACTCGCCATTTTTATTTGATACGGCGCTGCGCTTATAGTCAATCAAAGTAAGGTTAGCTTCACTCACCGGCAAATTTGTTTCTACATCCACAACTATCCCTTTAATTGAAAGCACTGCGGCTGCGTTAACTCTAAAGCTACTGGCAATTATAACCCAAACGATAATTAACAATATTTTAAATGAATTAAATCTTCTCAAGTTTAAGCTCCATAAATCTAACCGGTCAATGATATATCCGGTACTATTGAAAGAATTTTTTTAGTTACGCTCAGACTTAAAAAATTTTAATTAATTGTGACCACAACGGGCAGTGTCTCAAAATCGGGGTGATCGCCGTGTAATATTTGAAACTTAATTTTTGTTGATCCCGGCATCAGACCGTTAAGATAAAAAGAGAACGATCCTTCTTCTCCGGCGTTCCATTGAATATTGAGGAGATTTGCATTATCGATTTGAGCACCGAATGAATTATCCGGATCGACAGGTGATTCAATTTCGATTCGATTTTCATCGTAGAATTTAGCCTCCCAGCGCGGGGTTAATCCGGTTTGAATTTTTATTGTATCATCTATTGCCGATGCGGTCGGGTCGTAGTCGGGACCAAAATAGTCAAAGACTTTTACTCCGGAACTATAAATGATTATGCCCACAGCTTCGAAATGTTCTGTCGGCGAGCTTATAGGGTCATCTTCACAAGAACTGCCTGACAGCAATACGAACAATAAAATAAGTACAATTAGCCTAAAAGAAAAAATTGTCAGATTCTTCATCTTAACTCCTTAAAATTATTTGAATAAAATTTTGCTAGGGTTAGATAAAGAAAGGAGGGGCTCTTAATGATTGAAGATTAATTTCGGATAGACGCTGAAAACATTGAACTTCCCGGTCGGCAAAAAATATTTTTTCCAGACCGATTATATCTTTGTTGTCATCAAAAGAAAGTTGAAAAACTGAAGTTGAAAAATTATAAACGGGGCAGTGAACCGCTGAAAGAATTAATGAACTTTTTTGAACTGATTCGGTTTCAATTCGCTTAGTCAAGTCATTGTCAAAATCAACAGCATGGTAGTGGAGTGCCGTAACCAGCAGCAAGTTAATATATACAGCAATCAAACTGAAAATTATACCTTGCCGATGAAAATATATTTTGTTTATTAATTTCATTGGTGTTAAAAATCGGAATTGATGTCTTTTAATTCAAGTCCAAAGTTAAGAATTTCTCTTTTTTGAAAAATAGGATGCCTCCTCCAAATAAAGGATTCCCCAAAAGTGTCACAAACTAAACAAAAAGTTAAACGAAAAGAGGTTTCATTTTGTCTCAAGTTTATATTTAACAATAAGATCACTTTCATTGTTCAATTGTTCTTTCTGTTCATTTTATTCTTAATGGCGGTTTTGTTTAGAAAAATTCGGCAGATTTTCAATTTCTAAATTTCGAATGTAATAATTTACATTTTAGAAAATTAGAAACACTTTATTATATTGCATTGAAATTTGAAATTGAGAGAGAGTTTGCCTGAAAACAGTTTTACAATTGAGAGCGATATCGAGAAAATAACTTTTCTCGGTAAAGAAGTAACCAAATTTTTGATCAATAATAATATTGAAAAAAAAATAACTTACGATATAGAACTTTGTCTTCTTGAAGCTATCAATAATGTTATACGGCATTCTTACAAAGGCAAAGCCGGCATGCCGATTCAGGTAGACGTAAAAATTATGAGCGATAAAATTGAATTGAAAATAATTGATTCCGGTATTTCGCGCACAAACTTTGATAAGCCGGTGCTGGATTTTGATCCCGATGATACAGAAAATCTTCCCGAAGGCGGAATGGGTTTATATATTATCGATCAATTAATGCAGTCGAATTCGTATGAAGTTATCAACGGGGAAAATATTTACACCCTGGAAAAAAACCTTCATTAAAAAACTTCTTTTCATTAGGGTCCTTAAGAATAACTTGCGGTTCTCTTTTGATATGTTTAATTAAAACCTTTAATAAAATAGGTTGCTGTTGAAATTATTAGTAGCATTATTGCTGATTGCTGTTTCCCTGCAGGCTCAGGATACTACGGGCAGTGCGGCATTCAAAAAAAATCAGCCTAAATCAAAATATCCCCTTATAAAACCGAAGTATCCGTCTTACCCGCTGCTGGCGGGGTTTCTGTTGACCAAAGAAGCAAATGACGGAGATCCTTTTGCCCAGCACGAACTTGGATTGAGATACTTGCTTGGGCAAGGTTTTAAGCCGGATACGACTGCGGCTCTTAAATGGATTAGAAAAGCGGTGGCTCAAAACTTAACAGCAGCCCGGTTTAACTACGGCATTATTTTAATTAATGGAATTGGAACAAAGTGGAACCCGTTCGAAGCTTTTAATAATTTTGAGTATGCAGCACAAATGGGAATGCCGGAGGGGCAGTACGCTTACGGACTAATGTTCACCGATAATTTTGTTGTAAACCGGAATTACACCACCGCGTATGCCTGGGTAAAAAAATCTGCCGACGCGGGTTTTGAGCCGGCAAAAAAAACACTCGAGGAATTTAAAGAAAGTAATCTAATGTCTATTATCGATACTTCCCATTCTGTTAAAACACAATATTCCGAATCGTACAGCAAAGAGACGCAGACCAAAACTACTATAATGGATCAGGATTGGGAATTGGACTTTTTTGAGTTTGATAAAGACACGGTTAATAACGAAAAAATTGATGACAAAATTAATGAGCTGTTAAGTAAAAACAGCGAGGAATTAAAAAAGACTCTGGGGATAACTCGCATTGCTGATCCCGAAAAACTTGCAGATACAACCGGAATTGAATTGGTTAAATATGCCGCCCAGATGGGAAGTCCGGAGGCGCTGCTCATAATAGCCAAAAGTTATGAAAAAGCAATTTCGTTTAAGGAAGATAAAGTCTCTGCAATTGTTAGTTACGTAAGGTCTTATCGTTTGGGAGCATATAAAGCTGCTGAAAATTTACTTCGGATAGTTCAAGACAGAAAGATATTCGAAACATTAAAAAGCAGAATCGATAAGGGAGATCCGGCGGCAATGTTTGCCTGGGCTGGATTAGTTGCGCTTGGTTTCGATTATACTATTACAGAAAAACAAGCATTTGAACTTCTGCAGAAGGCTGTGGAAAAGAAATATTTACCCGCTATTATTGAGACGGGTTTGAGCTATTATTCCGGCTTCCTTGTCGAAAAAGACAAAGAGAAGG
>JAENZU010000093.1:0-2619 GCA_016841125.1 Melioribacter sp.
AGAGTTTCTTGGTTATAGAGGCGCCGCCGATGCATTCAATAACGGTCAGCTTGATGCATTCTGGATCTTTGCAGGATTTCCGAACGCTTCAGTACTTGAGGCAGCGCTGCAATCGGATGTTAGTTTATTAAATACTTACACCGCCGGAGAGGAAGCAAAACTGTTTGAAGATTATCCCTATTTCGAAGAAGTAATCATTCCAGCCAACACATACAGCGGACAGGATAAAGACGTTAGAACATTCCAGGATGCTTCACTATGGATTGCCAATAAAGATGTACCTGCCGACGTTGTCTACAATTTGCTGAAAATTATTTACAGCAAAGAAAGTTTAAAGTATATGGTTGAGGTTCACAAGTCGGCTGTGGAAATGACGGTTAAGAATGGTGTTAAAGGTATTGTAACTCCGCTCCATCCCGGTGCAGAAAAATTTTGGAAAGAGCAGGGTATCTTAAAATAGCTTTATTCTACTAGAAAAAAATAATGTATAGTCAATTACATAAATATGAAAAGATAGTTTTTGCTGCACTCTCGGTAATTCTAGTGCTGTTCTATTCTTTATCTGCGGTATGGATTCCGGCGGCAACCCAATATCATCGCGGAATTTATGTGTTTGTGACTTACATTCTTGTCTTTCTTTTATATAAATCTAAGCACCCTGCATTTAGAGTTCTTGATTATATTTTGATGCTGCTAGCCGGAGCTTCTGTAATTTATTGGATAGCAAATTATGAAGCCCTCAATTACAGAGCCGGCGCGGAAACAATTTTGGACCAATGGGTGGCAGTTATAGGTGTTCTGCTGGGTATTGAAATTGCAAGGCGTGCAGTCGGTTCAGTTTTTGTTGTAATCGGTATAATAATGCTTGTTTATGGAATTCACGGGCAGTATGCACCAGATTTAATTATGCACCCCGGCGATTCATTCCTTGGGGTATGCACTACAATTTTCTTTAAAGAGGACGGCGTATTCGGCATTATGGCAAATGTACTTGCAACTTATGTTCTTCTGTTCGTCATCTTTGGTTCGTTCCTGGAAAAATCGGGAGCGCAAAAATTCTTTATTGATTTCCCCCTTGCTGCCGTAGGGCACAAAACCGGCGGTCCGGCAAAGGTTGCGGTAATTGCCAGCGGTTTATTCGGTTCAATTTCGGGCAGCGCTATTGCAAATACCGTATCCACGGGTGCATTCACAATTCCATTGATGAAGAAAGCAGGGTTTAAACCTCACATTGCAGGAGCAATTGAACCGGCGGCATCAATCGGCGGATTGTTTATGCCTCCAATTATGGGTGCGGGCGGATTTATAATGGCGGAACTTACCGGTATGCCCTACTCATACATTATTCTGGTTGCATTATTCCCGGCGTTGATGTACTTCATGAGTGTTTTTGTTATGGTTCACTACGAAGCAAAAGCCAATAACATCAGAGGCGAAAAAAGTAAAACGCCAGCTATGGAAATATTCAAAAGGGAGTGGTATTACATTACTCCATTGTTGATAATTACGGCACTGATGTTGTTCGGTTATTCAGCCGGATTTGCTGCAGTCATTGGTATTGCAAGCTGCATCGCGGTTAGCTGGGTAAATAAAGAAACCAGAATTGGTCCCAAGAAATTTATTGAAGCTTCCATTCAAGGCACGGAAAACAGTTTAAAGATAGGCGCCACTGTCGGGATCATCGGAATAATTATAGCGATGTTAACTTTCAGCGGTTTAATTTTAACTTTTGCCGATATTGTAATCGAACTAGCTGACGGCAGTCTTGTTCTCACTATTCTCTTTATTGCTTTAGCTTCACTTGTGCTGGGAATGGGAGTACCGGTTACGGCTGCATACTTGATAACAGCAGTGGTTGCAGTTCCGGCATTAACCCATTTAGGTGTAAACCCAATAGCAGCCCATATGATTGTTTATTGGTTGTCACAGGATTCAAACATTTCACCGCCGGTTTGTATTGCGGCATTTGCCGGGGCAACAATCGCGAAAGCACCAATGTGGAAAACGGCTTTCTCCGCATTCAAATTTGCAAAGTTCCTCTACCTCGGTCCCTTCCTGTTTGGGTTCGTACCTGAGTTCACTTTACAGGGTGACTTTTGGGATATTGTAAAAGTTTTTGCCCTTATTATAGCCGGCAATTATCTTTATGCTTACTTCTTAAGTTTTGCCTGGTGGAAATCCTTAAAGAAAAAATTCTTTACTAAACCCGCAAGCGAAAATACTTGAAAAATCTAAGGCGGTTTAAATTTATTTGCTGATCCGGATTTATTTTTAATGATCAAGGCAAGATTCAAAATAACTTTTAAGCGGCTAATACACAGGAAATTCTACTGGGAACAAATTAATGATATCAGAAAATTGTCAGTCTAAAATCAAACATAAACCTGTCTTCGACGCCCTAAAAATGCTAAAACAATTAATACAAATGTAATTATCATAAATGTGACTGTGGTTTCAACTGGGAGCTTGTTCCCTGTAATACCGATAAAATCTAGCTCCGGGACTTGGTTCATTGGACCAACATACCACAAATAAATTTCATTCATACCGCTTGTATCCAGCACAATCGTTGTCCTATCCAATTTTATGGGGTTTTCTTCATCCTTAACTTTAGGCTCT
>JAENZU010000093.1:2629-9531 GCA_016841125.1 Melioribacter sp.
TTTTTGTACGGATGAATTTGGGTCCCATCTCATCTTCCGATCTTTCTTTGCCATCTAAAAACTCACTCCAATAAATAACGGATTCCTCATCAAGAGCGTTACGGAACTTCATTTGCAGTCTTTCAATTTTCTTGTTATCAAATTTTACTTTTAGTTCTTCACCTTGTGTCATCATCTTGCTTAAAGGCAGAGTTATTTTTTCATTCTGAGCAAAACAATTAATAAAGCCCATACTGAGAACAAAAAGAATAATCAGCTTCTTCATGTCTCTCTCCTTAATTGTTAGTTGGGGAATATCGACCTACTGGAAAATAATAAAATTAATATATAGATATGAGCTTTGTAAGCTTCAACCCAAAGTAACGATAAGTGCATATCTAGAATTTATAAAACTAGCTTAATAAAAATTTCCAGATACCTTTTTTATTTTTAAATTTATCTTCAAAATAAGATTGCAGACTATACTTGCCGGGTCCGGTTATAAGAAGGAGAATATAACTTACCAGATACATTAAGGATTTTTCTTTCCCGCCGAATGGGTCATCGGCATGATACATAAATCCTGCAACAAACATAGTGATAATTAAGGAAAGTGAACTCAAGCGTGTAAAAAGCCCAACGATAATAAGTGCGGCAGCAAAAAATTCTGATGCTATTGCAAGAACAAAACTAAAAGTAACTCCTACTCCAAATGGATCAAAAAATTTTATTTCAACACCGCTAATCAATTTATTTAGTTTTCCGAGTCCGTGACCAAACAGCATGAATGCACTTATCGTAACGCGAAAAACAAATAGTCCTATGTCCATAGATTTACTCATCTATTTCCTCCGATTAAATAAGGTAAAACCGGCTCATAATAAAATGAGTTCAATTCCTTAAGATTATATTTTGGATATACAGGCATTTTTCAAATATAATTAAGTGGTAGAGTTACCGAAACTTTGGTGCCTTTTCCCGGTTCGCTTTGAATATTTAATTTTCCTTTATTGATCTTTATAAATTCTCTAACTAGCATAATTCCCAAACCCGTTCCTCTTTCATCAGAAGTACCAATTGTTGATTCAAGAATTTCACTTTCGTTCATCAATTTAGCAACAGTTTTTTTATTCATGCCCACGCCGTTATCTTCAACAATAATTTCAAGTTTATCCGAATTCTTATACACCGATGCTCTGATCATTCCGTTCGAATTTGTAAACTTAATCGAATTGGAAACAATATTCCTGAATATTACCAAAATCATATTTTTATCACCAAAAACAGTGGTTTTTTCTTCAATATTGTTAACAAGTTTAATAGATTTTGCAGCTGCAGAAATAGAATAAAGTTGGAAAACCTCATCAAGTATTTTTCTTAAATTTACATTATCTGCATTGTATTCAAACGTGTTTAGCTGCAGTTTAGACCAAACAAGAAGATTTTCGAGAAGCGAATAGAATGACTTGGATGCATCGTAAATGTACCTTGCCGACTTTTCAATTTCCTCCTTTGTAAATGAGGAAATATTTTCAGCCATCATTTCAGAATATCCAAGCAGCGGGGTGAAGGGATTTTTAAGATCGTGGGCAATTATTGAAAACAGTTTATCCTTTGTTGTTAATGCCGATTCGAGAAGCGATTTGCTTTCCTGAAGTTCCTGTGTGCGGTTATTGACAAGCTTTTCCAACAACACCTGTCTTTTTTTGATCTGCCTAACTCTTATAAAATAACCGAGATAAATTATTGAGAGCAGCACAGCCGCATAAAGGATGCGTGCATAGATCGTATCCCACCATGGGGGCGAAATAAGGATGCTTAATTTTTTCCCCTCGTTATTCCAAACGCCAAATCTATTTGCACCGATAACATGGAATTCATACTCGCCGGCTTTTAGATTTGTAAATACTGCCGTATTCCCAATATCACTTTTTACCCAATCTTGGTTTAATCCCCTTAAGATATACTTGTATTTATTTAAAGTTGGGTTTGAATAATCTAGAGCAGTATATGTTATATTAATGAAATTCTTATCATGAGGAAGATCCATTTCGGTTATACCATTGTAAAATCCGTTTTTTTTGTAATCATTTCCATTAACGGTAATTCTGGTAATTTCAATTGGGGGTATGTTTGTGTTGAAAACAAATTTGTCCGGATTAAAGTAGGTCAATCCTTCAACACCGCCAAAATAAAGTTTCCCATTAGAATCTATAGCAGCAGCCCCTCCATTGAACTCATCGTTCGGCAACCCGTCGTATGTTCTGTAAATTCTGAAATTTTCATTTTGCGTATCAAATCGATTCAGCCCGGCATTAGTACTCAGCCAAAAAAAACCATCTTTATCTTCAAGAATTTCATAGATCGTATTGTTGGACAACCCATCTTCCTGAGAATAAAATTTAAAGGAATTCTTCAGGCTGTTATATTTTGCGAAACCTTCGCCAAGCGTTCCAATCCAGATGTTACCCTTGGAGTCTTCAAAAATTTCCCTTATCCGGTTTCTTTGAAATAACTCGCCTGATTCCTCCATTGGTATCCTTTTAAATCTTTCTTTTTCAGTATCGAATAATAGCAATCCGCCGTTAGTACCAACCCAAAAATTATTTTTGCTATCAACAAAAAGTTTAGTTATTTGTGAACTGATATTTGGTAATGAATCGTTCGCCGCGGGATCAAAGAAATCGAAAATTCCGGTTTTAGGATCAAATCCGTTAAGCCCCTTCTCTGTGCCGATGAAGAACTTTCCGTCAACTTCGAGCAATGCTCTTGAATAATTATCGGCAAGTGAATTCGAATTATTACCATCGTGAAGCAAATATCTGAATGTTGCTTTCCGGGGATTATAAATTGAAATTCCTCCGCCCCAAGTTCCGAACCAGATGTCTCCATTTTCGGCTTCATAAATTATACGAATATCATTCGTAGATAAACCGGAGCTTTCACTGAGGTGCAAGAAATTATCTTTCCCCGATATTCTTGTAGCACCTTTCGGTGTACCGGCCCAGATGTTCTCATCACTATCTATTATCAAACTTTTAACGTAGCTATCGATCAAGGAGTTAGGATTGTTCTGTATATGCGTGATCACTTTAAAAATATTTTTAGATGGATCATAAATATTTATACCGTTACTTAAAGTACCAAACCAAATTAGACCGTTACGATCCTCCATAACAGTCCAAATTCTATCCGAATTTAAGCTGGAGGAATTGATTTGATAGTGTCTGTAATTGATGAATTGATCATGATCTTCGTCAAGTCGGAACACTCCTTCACCGTTTGTACAAACCCATAAATTTTTTTGGGAATCGGACAAAACTTTTGAAACACTGTTTCCCTTAATGCCGTACCGCGAATCATAATTAATGGGATCGGAATTTCCGTTTTCAATTTTAAATAATCCGCCGGAGTAAGTTCCCGCCCAAATATTTCCCAAGTGGTCTTCTTCAATACACAACACAAAGCTGTTATCCTTCTCCGATTGATTTTTTCCGATTAGTTTAAAATTTGTAACTTCCCCGGACAGAATATCCATCTTATCCAACCCTGTTCGATTAGCACCAATCCATAAATTACCTTTGGAGTCTTCAAAGACTGAATAGATTCTATTTTCGGAAACCGAACCGGAACTATTTGGAGATTTTTTATACTGTTTAAAAGTGGAATCGATCTGATCAAAAATTATGAGCCCTGCACCCCAGGTAGCGATCAGTATTTTATCATCTGTTGTAATAAATAAGTTCTGGATGTTCAATGCATCCATTCCGAATGCCTTGTTTAATTCGGACTTAAAGTTTATTGCTTCTCCGGTTATATAATTAATTCTTCCAATTCCTGAAGTTCGTGTACCATACCAAATATTTCCAATTTTATCTGTTTTAACGCAGGAAACCCAGCTTTCGGAAACAACGCTATCTAAGTCGCTGCCATAAAAAACCTTAAACTTGTAACCGTCGTATCGGTTCAAACCATCCTGGGTGGCAGCCCAAATAAAACCCAGCGAATCTTGAGTGATATCGAATATCAGGTTATTAGAAAGTCCCTCATTTACTGTAAGGTGATCAAAATAGGCATAATGTTCCTGAGCATTGGTGAAATGAAAGGAAAAAACGCTGAGAATAATAATCTGCAGCTGAAAGTAATATCCAATATTTAAGTTTCTCATTTATATATAGATAGTCGAAAAAATTCGTATAAAGTTAAGGGTAGAATAATTTTAATTGAATATGTAAAAATCAGAATAGATATTTAATAAATTTTAAGACAAAAACTAAAAGAAATAGAATACTAAAAATTTTAGATGAAGAAAACCCTAAATATGACAAAGCAGTTGCGAAGTAACTCTTTAAACTAGATTTGGTGTATTAAACCCAAATTTGTCGTCCCGACAGCCGTCGGGATTAAATACTTATCATTTAACAAGTTATATTACTATTTCACCTTACGCAAGTGTCATGCCCGAATGCCTGAATCGGGCATCTATTAGAGAGATTCCCGCTTTAAACATACGGGAATGACAGACTGTTTTAAAAGTTTTTGCGTAACGTGAGTTACTATTACGTTATTTATAATTTTCCCTAATGAACAGTCTTGGTTATTTTAAAACAACCTGGTTTTATTGACATAGTTTTTTTCCCAGTAAATTGTGTTTCACAAAGAAAATTAAAAAATCAGATCATGATGTTTCCTAATTGCAAATAATCGATGAGTATAATGTTTGTACGTAGCTTCAATATTCACTATTATTTTATTGTGGTAATTTTTTCAAAATCACAAATTATTAATCTATTTTAATAATGAAAGTATAAAGTGAGTTTATACTTTTGTAAAAAGAGTTTATATCGATGAGTCTAAGCATCGAAGAATAAAGTAAAAAAGAACATAAAAAAAGGAACGATAGTTGATCTCTGCATAAATAAAAACTTATTACTGCTTTTTGGGAGCTATAAAAATATAACCAGTATGGAATATCCTGTATGGTAAAGAATCCACCTAATAAAACCAGCCGGAACTTTCAATTATTAAACTAGAATCAATAATAATTCTAAAAGGTACTTTCATGAAAAAAACTCTATTGACTATTTTAATTGTATATCAATCAGCCATTATTGCGGGCATTGGTATTGGCTACTCTGCAACCGGACCTCTGCCGGTCGAATTAACCTCATTCACGGGGTCCATTGAAAATAACATTATCAAACTCAATTGGGCAACCGCCACCGAAATTAAGAATTACGGTTTCGAAATTGAGAGACTGATAGTTTGCGAAGAAAACCAACATTCAGCAAATTGTAATGAATGGGAGAAAATTGGCTTTGTCGAAGGGAACGGAAACTCCAATTCACCAAAAGAATATCAATTTGTAGATGAAAAACCTGTTGATGGAAAACAAAAATTTAGGCTAAAACAGATAGACAACGACGGTACAATCAATTATGGAAAAATCATTGTGGAAATAAATTTTGAGTCCCATTTAGTACCGCCTGATGAGTTTACTTTATTTCAAAATTACCCTAATCCTTTTAATCCGACCACTAAAATAAAATTTGGAATACCAGAAAAATCAATCAGTGGAGAATCTAATTTAAGTTCGAATGTGCAGCTTAGAATATTCGATATACTCGGCAAAGAGGTTGCTATTTTAATTAATAAAAATTTAGACCCCGGATTTTATGAAGTTGAATGGAATGCTTCCGGATTTTCAAGCGGAATGTATTTCTATCAAATAGTTTGGAACGGTAAAAGTGAAGTTAAAAAACTAATGTTAACAAAATAAGCGGGTTCTAAAATGAATATTAAAAACATATATATTTTCTTATCATTAATTATTTGTTTCAATCTTTACATTGCTCAGAATACACATCCCACAGTTAGCAATGTATCCCATAGCTACAATTCAACAACCGGCGTTGTTACAGTTACATACGATGTTGCCGATGGGGAAGAGAATACTATAAATGTATTGATGGAAGTTTCTTCTGATGGCGGTGCAAGTTTTGATTATGCGTGCACTCAAGTAAGCGGTGCCATTGGTGAAAATATAGCAGAAGGAACCGGAAAAACAATTATATGGAATCATGACGCAGAACACGGCGCTGCTCCAGTTGGGAGCAATTTCATAATTAAAATAGTCGCAGACGATGTTGTAGGCGACCAGATATATTATGAAGGAACTGTTTACAATACCATAACAATTGGTACCCAAGTTTGGCTTAAAGAAAATCTTGATGTTGGAACGATGATTCAAGGCAGTAATAATATGGGTAATAACGAAACCATTGAAAAATACTGCTATGGCAACGATCCGAGTAACTGTGAATCTTATGGAGGTTTATACCAATGGGATGAGGCAATGCAGTATACGACAACACAAGGTGCCCAAGGCATCTGCCCAAATGGTTGGCATATACCAACTTTAGCCGAATTTGAGGAATTAAAGACAACGGTCAATTCTGATGGAAATGCTTTAAAGGCAATCGGTCAAGGTACGGGAAATGGCGAGGGTACAAACACAAGCGGGTTTTCCGCCTTGCTAGTGGGCTACCGCTACACCGCGACGACCTTCAGCGGTTTAGGGATCGCTACGAACTTTTGGAGTACTTTTTATAGCTTTGTCCCCTACTGCGTGGGCGTGAACCAAAGTTATAGCGATATCAACATTATCAACTGGCTCGATCAGTATTTCGGGAATAGTGTTCGCTGTGTCCAAAATTAGATTTACCCGCCATTTTTCACGGTAGGCAATTTTTCAATTTGCTTAGTCCCTGCAAGGGGACGCGCTTTAAAGATATCAAAGCTCTAATAATGTTAGATTGTAATTGGAAAGAAAACTTGCTCTAACATTAACCAATATCAGATTTACTGGAATTTTTAAGGATTTAGGTTCCAGACCACACCACCCACTTAAACAAACTGATGCC
>JAENZU010000094.1 GCA_016841125.1 Melioribacter sp.
CAATACTGTTACATCGGTTGAATACTGTTTACCGACTACAATATTATCAATGAAAAGATTATTGCTGTAACCGTTGCGTGATATAAATTTAAGTGCTACTCCCTGTTCTTCGGCTGTAGATTCTTTTTGAGCCAAAATCAGTGAGGATAAAAATAATACCAGCAAAAATGAAAAATGTAATTTTCTAATCATACCGCTACTCCCATAGATTTTATTTAAATTAAACAATTATAAAAATACAAGAGAGTCCGAATAGCATGAGTATTTTCAAGATATTATCCGAACTCGTCTGACTAATTTATTAATAAGTCGCAGCCGTTTGGTAAACCTCTTTAGTCATTTTGTTTTGAATAAAGGCTACAGCCGCAGCTTTGCTTATATCGGTTAGTTCAACGGTACTGAATTTTTTTTGATATTGATAATTACCTATAGCATTGATACTGCTCAAAGATTCACCATCCGAAGAAGGTAATTCTGATCTGCACACATTATGAAATTTTGTTTCTCCATTATTGCCGGGAGGACTCACAAACTCAATGTCGGTTTCAATTAAATAAACTCTTAAAACTAAGTTCGAAAAATCTAATCCGTCAACTGAAAGCACTTCCAAATCTATATCAACTGAATAATTCCCTGCATTAAGATTTCCGGTGATGCTCAAATCAAATTGAGGCTCCAGTAATAATCTTTCGTCAATTTTGGATTTTATCGAATTTGAGTCTGTTGAAATCGGACGTTTAATTCCATCGATAATAACCGTTGGAGCGAACAGCACATTATAATAATTATTTCTTGAACTATGCATCTGTTGATTAGCCAAATAAAACGGGTCGTTAGGAGATGGGAAATTAGTGGCAAATTTGATCGTTATTAATTTTGCACTGCCGTATGTATTGTTTGTAAACTCCTCAATAATTTGATTTGATATAGTGCACGGCTGACAGCTTACATTCCCAAAATCTTCTAAAAGAACCACTTTTGAGACCGCGCCTGCTTCCAAATTAATTGTAACATCTGTAATTTTTGATTCTTCTACAATAACAGACATTTTATTTGATACAATGCTGCCGCTGACAAGATAAACTTCATGCGATCCCACAAGAGCGGTGATTGTATCGGGAGTTACTTTACCTGTGAATAAATTATCGAGAAATATTTGTGCACCCGGAACATCAGAGTTTACTGAAATTTTACCGTAAGTATTTGCTATTTCAACAGTATTGGGCGGATTTGTTTCGCAAGAAACAAATAGTAACAAGAGTAAGGTAAGTAAGAAATATATAAATCCTTTCATAATTTAAATTTATTTTATTTAATAAATTAACAAGTCAAATGGATATTCAAGTATTTTAATCAAGTAAAAAATATACTAAAGATGATAAATATGCAATTTTAATTTTATTTTTTAGTAGATAAAACAATTTGCATTTTTAATCCTTATCTTCACCATTTATTGAAGTTTGTTGAAGCTATAATTATATTTTGAGTTCAAATTCGGTAAGAGGAATAAATGAACGTTGACAAAGATCTGCAATCTATCCAGGAAGTTAGAAATCTTACAACAATTGCTAAAGAAGCACAATTAGAATTTAAACATTTCAGTCAAGAACAAGTTGACAAAGTTGTGAAAGCTATGGCCGATGCAGGTTTTAAGGAATCGGAAAGACTTGCTAAAATGGCTCATGAAGAAACCGGATTTGGAAAGTGGCAGGATAAAGTTTTAAAAAATCAATTCGGATCAAAAACAGTCTGGGAATCAATTAAAGATTTAAAAACTGTGGGTGTTATCGCCGTCGAACAAAACGGCAAAATTGTAAAAATTGCCGAACCCATGGGCGTGGTAGCAGCACTAATTCCTTCTACAAACCCGACATCTACCGCAATGTTCAAAGCAATAATATCTCTAAAATGCCGCAATGCAATTGTTACCAGCCCTCATCCGAAAGCATTAAAATGTACCACCGAAGCATTAAAAGTATTATCGGATGCCGCGGAAAAAGCCGGTGCACCCAAAGGTCTAATTCAGTGCATGCAGAAGGTATCTCTTGAAGGTACTGAAGCGCTGATGAAAGATAAAAATACGGCTGTAATTCTTGCAACCGGCAGCAACCCGATGGTCAAAGCAGCCTACAGTGCCGGCACTCCCGCCTACGGTGTAGGTTCCGGAAACGTTCCAGCTTTTATTGAGCGTTCCGCAAATGTTGAGAAAGCTGTTGCGGATATTATTGCCGGAACTACTTTCGATAACGGAACTCTCTGCTCTTCCGAACAGGCAATGATTGTTGATAGACCTGTAAAAGATAAAGTGATTGCAGAAGCTAAAAAAATCGGAGCCTATTTCGTTAATGATGAAGAAAAAATAAAGCTTGAAAATGCAGTTACAGTTTCAGGCAGAATAAATGCCGATATTGTTGGAAAATCTGCGGAATTTATTGCAGATTATTCGGGATTCAAAGTTCCCAACGGCACAAAAGTTTTGATAGCCCACTGTTCGGAAGTCGGCAGAAGTGAACCTCTCTCAATGGAAAAACTTTCGCCCGTCTTGGCATTTTATACTGTTGACGGCTGGCTGGAAGGTTGCCATAAGTGCATTGAATTGTTGAACTTCGGCGGTGTTGGACATACTCTGGTTATTCATTCCAACGATAAAGATATTGTAATGAAGTTCGCACTGGAAAAACCGGCATTTAGAATTATTGTTAATTCGTTAAGTTCATTGGGTGCCGTAGGTTATACTACCGCGCTCAATCCATCAATGACTTTAGGGGTAGGCACATGGGGCGGTTCAATTATTTCGGAAAATGTTACGGCAAAACATCTGATGAATATCAAAACACTTGCCTTTGAAGTAAACCCGATTAATAATGGTCACTCTTACTCATCCTTTGAGGGTAGTACACTAACGGGAAATTTCAACGGTAGTGAATCTTCTTTCATTGAAAGTATTGAAGAACGGCTTAGAGCCCGAGCCGGTAATCCAATCATTAAAAATTTTTCTGCATCGCAAAACTCAAAACCGAATAAAAATAATGGCGGCAAAGTTCTTGGATCAGGCATCTCTGAAGATGAGATAAACAAAATTATTAAAGAATTTAATTCTTAGCTATACTTAAATATTAAAAATTTCTTTTTTAAAATTAGGTTTGTAAGTTGGATAATAATAAGAGAAAATGGTCTATTGAAGACGGCGATTATAAGCGGGATCTTAGATCGACAAAAAGATTTCTGAAAGCTAAAGAAAGAAAAGATTTGATACACAAAGTAATTCTAATCTCTATTTATACTGTAATTATTACAGCGCTGACTTATTTTATATTGTTTTACTAGTATCTGTCCAATTTAAATTTTTCACCCAAATAAAGTTTTCTTACATCCGAATCATTTGCTAATTCCTCCGCCGTACCATCCTTAAAAATTGATCCATTAATAAGAATGTATGCCCTATCTACAATACTTAAAGTTTCATGAACGTTATGGTCAGTAATAAGAATCCCAATACCCTTATGCTTTAAGTTTGCAACAATTGTCATAATATCTTCAACGGCAATTGGATCAACGCCGGCAAAGGGTTCGTCGAGCAGCATAAAATTTGGAGTAGTAGCCAATGCCCGGGCAATTTCGGTTCTACGCCTTTCGCCTCCGCTAAGCTGAACGCCCAAACTTTTTCTGATATTGCTGATACTCAACTCTTCCAACAGTCTTTCCATTCTTTCTTTTCTTTCGGTCTTACTCAGTTTCAACATTTGGAGTACTGCCATAATGTTATCTTCAACACTCAATCTTCTGAAGACTGAAGCTTCCTGAGGTAAATATCCAATACCCATTTTGGCCCTTTTGTACATCGGCTCTCTCGTAATTTCTTTATCCTCTAAAAAAACTCTACCGCCGTTTGGTTTAATCATCCCAACAATCATATAAAATGTTGTTGTTTTTCCTGCACCATTCGGACCAAGAAGCCCAACAACTTCACCCTGCTTCACACTAACAGAAACTTTTTTTACTACAGTTCTTTTTTTATAAACTTTTACAAGTTCTTCACTTCTTAAAGTTAATTGTTCTTGCATTCTCTACCGCCTAATTAGAAAAAATAGTTTTTAACCGGGATAGAATTTTTTGTTTATCCGGTCTATTTGAATACAAAATAAAACTTGGGAGCACAAAATCCTTTTCATTATCCTCAACCAAATTTTCAGGATGATATTCACTTGCAGGTGAACCGTAAAGTCTGACATCATAAATACGGCTTTCATTAAAATAAATCTTAGCTCTATCGGAGCTTGATTGAATCAAACCATTTGGATTATCATCTTCATAAAGATAATAAATACTCAAAACATTTCCCTTTACTTCAGTTCTTTTAAGCTTACCGTCATTGAAAAACATTTTAACATTAGAACCGGAGATTTGATCGAACCGGTCGGGATAATTCTTATTGCGGGATAAAATAAATGAGTTTTCGGAAATATCGATCCAGCGTATTTGATTTTCATCTAAATAAATTTTAACTGTATCACCGACCACCTGCGAATTTTCATACCATAAAATGGGAGCAATTTTATCACCCTCCAATTTATGAGTTACTATTTCATTTCCATCTTTATAATAAATAGTTTTATTATTAACCGAAGAAAAATCACCTCTGATAATTTTTACCGAATCGGTTGCTATAAGTTTTTGCACACTATCTTCAATAGATTCCAGAACTTCAGATTCAATTACAAGTGTATCAACTATTCCGGATTTTGAGGTGTCGATTTGAATAAGCATCGGACTGCCGGTTATTCTGGTGTAATTTTTATCTGCGTCATCAACCAAATCTTCCCCGGTAACTATTAAATTATTTTGAAAGTTTGTAATCTTAATATTGTTAAACGCATAAGTTTTGCGGTTTTCCCGGTAGTGAATTAGGCTGTCGGCGTAAATGGAGGAAGAAGTATCAGAGATAACAACATGCCCGGCTGCTTCTAAAAAATTTTCAGTGTGATAATAGTAAAATCTATCCGAGTTTAGTTTACTCGCCGTATCAACCATCTCAACATTATCATAAAAATATGCTTTTTTATCATCAAAGAAATAGTAGCCTTCGTCGGCGTTCAAAACCATTCTTCCATCTGTTAATACAATACTGGTATCAGAGTAAGCATATTTTTTATCGCCAAAATAGTAGCCGACTTCAGTTCGGATATCAACGGTGTCCTGCACAACAATTACATCCCCAATCAACTTTACCTTATTTGTTGAAATATATTGTATTGCTTTCCGGCAGGTGATCTTCACATTTCCCTGTGTCATCACAACATTCCCGATTACCTCACGAACACTTTGTCCATCAAGGGTTTTACCGACCAGACTGTCGCCGATGACCCTGACAACTTCAGAATTATTTTGTGCGAAGATTGAGTTGACACAAAGAGCCATTGATAATATTAGCAAAAATAATTTCAGTTTCATTTAAGTTTAGTTGAGTAGATGATATTATAAATTGTGTAATTTTTTAATCCCTGGTCTGATTCAAAACCATAACCTTCAATTCTTTCCTCGTCTGATGTGATCGTAACAAATTTATCGGTTATGATCTTACCATCTTTTTTCCGCCACATCAATTCTTCTGTCTCAAGTACAACACCGCTGTCACTTTTTGCAACCACATCTCCGATTGCATACATGTTCTGAGTCTTCTGGTCTGCCTTGCCTTTTTTAGATGTCAATGAGGAAGTTTTAATTTCATTTTCATCATAAAAGTCAAGTTTAACGCCGTCAATATAAGTGATTTCATCACCTTCAAATACACGGATGTGATCGGCGAAAAGTATTGCTTTCAATTTGCCGCTTTCAGAAAATAAAATTTCCGAGTCCCAGCTTTCCTGAACAGGGGCTTCACCACTTCCAATTTCCGAGCTAATTGCGGGTCTTAGCTTCTCATCCTCGCAGCCGAAAGCTAATATGAAAATTATTAGTATAAAAATTAGTCTGTTCATCTGCGTTGAAGTCCCAATTTAACTAAATCGTGAAGATGCACAATTCCAACCGGTTTTTTTGAATCTTCAACAACCAATGATGTAATATTGTATTTTTCCATTTGCTGCAGAGCAAAAGATGCTAAATAATTTCCGTTTATTGTTTTAGGATTTTTCGTCATTACATCCATAGCTCTTAAATTTCTAAGATCCAAAGTTTTTTCAAGCAGTCTTCTTATATCACCATCAGTAATTATGCCCAGCAAATCACCATCCGCATCAACAACAGTTGTAGTACCCAATCTTTTTGATGTAATTTCATAAATGGTATCTTTAATTGAAGTACTTTCTCTAACGATAGGAACATCGCTGCCGGCTGTCATGATTTCGGAAATTTTCAATGATAATCTTTTACCAAGACTTCCGCCGGGATGGAGCAATGCAAAATCCTCAGGAGTAAAGTCCCGCTTTTCCAAAAGTGCAATTGCGAGTGCGTCCCCCATCACAAGTGCTGCGGTGGTTGAGGCTGTAGGGGCTAAGTCATGAGGGCATGCCTCCTCTTTAACGCCGACATCTAAAATGATATCGCACAAACCAGCAATTCTAGAATTTGTACTGCCGAGCAATCCAATTATGAAAACACCAAGCCTTTTAAATAATGGGACAAGATTAAGCAGTTCCTCGGTACCGCCGCTTTTGGAAAGTAAAATTACAATATCTTCTTTGCGCACCATCCCTAAATCACCGTGAAGTGCATCTGTGGGATGCATATAAATTGCGGCTGTTCCGGTTGAATTCATAGTGGCAACAATTTTACGGGCAATCAAGCCGGACTTTCCCATTCCCGATAAAACTACTCTTCCTCTAGATTTATAAATTATTTCTACAGCTTCGGCAAAGTCGTCATTAATTTTTTCCTCTAATCCGCGAACGGCATCTGCTTCGATTCTGATAACTTCTTTTGCTTTGGAAATTATTTGTTCATGAGACAATTTTATTTCCTTTTTAAAAAATTGAAAAAACCGGTTTTCTTTTTATCCGGTATCTCTAATTTATATTTTGAATAATTTATATCAAATTTTTTGAAAATTTTATTGTACTCTAAAAATGCGAAAGTGAGTTCATTATCTGTAAAATTATTTAAGTTTGAGAATAAAATATCCGGGTTGAGTGCCGTTTTGGGGTCGCGGTTTCTTCTAATCCTCATTAACTCGTTGTAAAAATTAGTAACCGGAATAAATAAGTTTACACCGCTGATTAAATCGTGAAGCCAAATTCTTTTTATTGATGAAGCAACTACAATCACAAGAGAATCGTGAATGAGATTGATTTCTCTAACCGGATTATTATCGATGGGCGAATTCATTCCCGGTATCCAATTCGAGATACTAGTTACTTCTGCATCCTTCAATTCAGCTTCAATAAATTCTCCGTCTTCAATAGTAATTTCATATTCTATTTTATCTTCCTCTTCTTCATGAATTACAACATAAACTCTCGAACTTTTCAATTGAAGCGTGCCAGCCGCAAAAATGGGGGAAGAAGGCAAAGTGAAATCGGGCTTATCAGATCGACTGCCCAGAATAAAATTTCCCCTCTTAAATCTGCCGTGACCGATTACGCTCATTAATTTAATCTTATCTCTGTATAGCTTATAGCCGGACTTGTTTTGCGGTAGAATAGAAAACAACAATTGCAGCTCGGACGGGTCTAACTCTCTGGGAAAATTTTGATCTGATTCTAAAAAATTTGGCATTTTAAGATTTCGCTTGTTCGATCAGTAAATAGATCTCTTCAAGAATTTCTTTAGCGGAATTTCCTCTGCAAGTGTAATCAACTGTGCGTTTAACTTCCCGGCGTGAAGAATGAGGTGCTGCACTGAAACCAACTTTTTGTAATAGCGGAAGGTCTAAAATATCGTCCCCTACAAAAAGAAGATTTTCAAGACCCAAATTATTTGAATTCAAATAACCTTCGGCGCTTTCTAATTTATTTATACTAGTAGTTATCACCGAGCAATTCGTTTCTTCTGTGATAGTTTCCCTTATTTCATTTTTGATATCTGCCGAGAGAATTCCGCTACTAACACCAAGTGCATCAAGTTTACTGCAGAACAATTTAAGCTCTTCACAACAATTTGATAAACTTTCTGATCCATCGTTGTTAATTAGAACTCCGTGCAGATCTAATAAAACGATTTTAATCTGCGCTAATTTTTTAATTGTTTCTTTATACATAACCTTTAACAGTCTTATCGATGGCAGAAATTTCGATCAGTAAATTTTTCAGATCAGATAATTTAAGTTGACTGGCGGCATCACTCAATGCTTTGGAAGGATCAGGATGAACTTCCAAAAATAGTGCATCAATTCCTACTGCGGCGGCGGCTTTTGCAAGAGGCGAAATAAATTTCGGCTGCCCGCCCGATACTTCAGTTCCGCTAGGAATCTGCACTGAGTGCGTTGCATCCATTACAACCGGGTAACCAAATTCTCTCATAATTACAAGTGATCTCATATCAACAACCAGGTTGTGATAACCAAAGGTTGTTCCCCTTTCGGTCAATAGTATTTTTTCATTTTTTGTGGAGGCAACTTTTTCGGTTGTGTGACGCATATCTTCGGGCGCCATGAATTGACCTTTTTTGATATTTACAATCTTTCCGGTATTTCCGGCTGAAAGTAATAGATCAGTCTGGCGCGATAGAAATGCAGGTATCTGAATGATATCTGCAAATTCTTTTACTTTTAATACATCGGATTCTGTGTGGACGTCAGTAACCAGAGGAATATTAAATGTTTCTTTAACAGACTTGAGAATTTCAAAAGCTTCTTCCTCTTCCAAGCCCACAAAAGAATTTAAGTTGGTACGGTTCGCCTTTTTGAAACTCGATTTGAAAACAAAAGGAATACTGAGCTCATCGGTGATTTTCTTAATAGCTTCCGCGGTCTCAAACGTCATGCTTCTATTTTCGACGACACAGGGACCCGCTATAAGCACAAACGGATTTCCGTTTCCAAATTTTATATTATTCAGCTCTACAGTTTTCATTAGCTACTCAAAAAATGAATCTTGATCAATGCTTCTTTTCTTTCTTGTTTTGCCGAATTTAATGTAAGCGAGATCGGTTACTTCCCTTCCCCGTGGTGTACGTTGAATTAGTCCCTGCTGAATTAGGAAAGGTTCGTAAACCTCTTCAATAGTGCCGGGATCTTCATTCACCGCAACGGCAAGAGTTTTCAATCCAACAGGACCGCCTTTGAATTTTTCAATAATACTTAAAATAATATCCTTGTCCATTTCGTCTAAACCGTCTTCATCAACTTCGAGAGCATCAAGAGCTTTCTTTGCTGTTTGGATATTAATTTTTTCTAAATCATCATAATCGGCAAAATCGCGGGTGCGTCTTAATAATCTGTTAGAAATTCTAGGTGTCCCGCGTGATCTTTTAGCAATTTCGATTGCGGCATTCGAATCAATTCTAACATTAAGAATTGTAGACGATCTGTTTACTATACGTGTTATTAATTCGCTGTCGTAATAGTCTAATCTAAATTTTATTCCAAAC
>JAENZU010000095.1 GCA_016841125.1 Melioribacter sp.
CTTTCAAGCCCAAGAAAATCTAAGTCGGGATTAAATACTTATCATTTAACAAGTTCTGTTAATATTACGTTATTGATAAAATTCCCTAATGAACAATCTGGGTTTAATTTTTATTGTTTCAATGGATTGAAAAAGAGTTTAATCGGCTGAGTATAATTTTTATCATTGTGCTGTTAGATTATATGCAACTGCAATTAATTTTAAAATATTAAATATTGAATGTGTTAATAGATTTTTGAATACATCGGTAAATATTTTATCATTCAGCGGTGCGGCAGAGTAAACCCTTTAGATAAAGGCTTTCGGGTATATGGGATTTAACAGGATGGTCGGCACTTTGCGAGAGCCATTGCAAAATTTGTACATCCCGTTTTGCGTCAATTGCCGCATCGGAAACAATCTTTTGGAATAGATCGGGTTTAATCAAACCTGAACATGAAAAAGTAAAAAGTAAACCGCCCGGGCGCAGCAATTTAAAGGCGAGTAAATTAATATCTTTATAGCCCCTGCTTGCTTTCATTAAATTTCTTTGCGAGTCGGCAAATTTGGGCGGATCTAAAATTATCAAATCGAAAGATCTCTTTTCCTGGATAAATTGTCTCAACAATTTGAAAACATCCGCATTTATGTTTGTGTACATATCTTTCTCAAATTGATTGAGTTCCATATTCATATCGATCAAATTCAGCAGGCCAGAAACATCTTCTACATTAATTACATTCTTAGCTCCTCCTTTTAAGGCGGCTAATCCGAATCCTCCGGTGTAAGCAAAACAATTTAATACTTCTGCATTGCTGCTGTGAACTTTAACCAAATTTCTATTGATCCGCTGGTCGAGATAAAATCCTGTTTTATGACCGTTTTTAACATCGACTAAAAACTTTATATCATATTCATAAATTTCAACTAAGTTCGGAGGTTCTTCGCCGTGCAGTAATCCTTTAGTCGGCTGCAGTCCTTCTTTTTTACGAACCTCCACATCGTAACGTTCATCAATGACAGTCACATTTTGCTGTTCTTTCAAAATACCCACGATTGCATCTTTCCAATATTCTGCACCTGCACTTAAAAATTGGCAAACAAGAAAATTTCCATAACGATCGACAATTATGCCGGGTAATCCGTCTGCTTCTGCCGATATTATCCGATATGAATTTGTCAGTTTGTCTGTCTCGATATTTTCACGAGCAGATATTGTTTTCTCAATTCTCTTTTTGAAAAAAGCTTCATCAATAATTTCATTTTGATCAAATGACCACACACGCACTCTTATTTGCGAAGAAGGGGAGAAAGAACCACGAGCCAAAAACATTCCGCGCGACGAAATAACTTCTACAGTTTCACCTGATTTTGGGTTACCCTCAATACGTTTGACTGCACCTGAAAAAACCCACGGGTGCATACGCAGCAAAGACCTTTCCCGTCCATCAGCAAGAATTATTTTATTCAAGAATTAAACCTTTAATTTTATTGTCGAAGATTGAAATATCGTTAATAAATCTAATCAAAATCTAATAACATCTATTTACTATCACGTTCCACATTGATTCTCAAAACAGTTTTAAGTTTTTCCGGAGCAGTCTTTCGTGCATCCGATAAATAAATTTCCCGGTGTGATTTACTCTTACGCTTCCAACTATTCTGATCGCAATATTCTTCCATCAGCTTAAAGCTTGCCGGTTCATCATCGTAGCTTCCGATGTGAAGCATTTGAACCGACTCGCCATCTTTGTGCTCAATAAATTTTACCGAGTTAAGTAACTCGTGCGGTTTTTTCTTTTTCGTTATCTCCATAATTTCAGCGGCAAAATCTTCGGTTACAAAATCGGGCTGTCTAATCATTAAATTAAAAACCAGATTGTTTTTATCCAATTTTCCGGAATATTTTTTCTTGGCTTCTTCGGTAATATCCCAAACTCCTTCCAGTGGATAAACTGTGTATTCAAAATAATTCTTAGGGGCTCTGCCGGATTTCGGCGACATTTTTACCGCATAAGATAAGGAATACAATACACCGATAAATTCTGCAAAGAAGGGGTCATTCGGATTTCCTTTACCTTCAATAGCAAAGAAATTAAATTTTGGAATTGTAATTAAATTGGGAGTAGTTTTAGGCAGGTAAAAGTTTTTTTCACTTTTTCTCCACTCAAATTTCATTTTCCATCCTTCAAAATTTTTTTATCAATTTAATCGGATGGTAAATTTACAAATAATTTTTAGTATTAACCCACATTTTCAAATGTGGGAACACTAGTGAAAACACAACCATTAAGAACCGTTTTACTTTTGTGCCTCCGGTTTAATAGTTATAAACATTTGAGACCGCCTCTACACTAACAGCTGACTTTTATTCCATTGCAAATACCCGGTCATAAATCAAATCGAAGGAAAATGATTTTTTCTCTGTTCGTTTTTCGATATACTCAGCAACTTTTTCCAGTCGTTTGGGCAAAGCCATAATTTTATCCTGGGCTGCACGTCCAATTTCGTTAAGTCCTTCAAGTACCCCGATATTCCAAAACTCAATTGCTTCTTCCACAATTTTTTTATAGTCGAATGGTCCGTAAATTCCGGCTCTCCTAATTACATCCGCCATTTCTCTAAAATTCGGCATTTTAATTCCCGGCATATCTATCGCAGGAAGAATTGAAACTGCAGACTGCAGTGCACGGTTAGGGTCGAGATGTAAAATTTCTTTAAATACATTTCGGTAAAAAATAAAATGTTTTGCTTCATCGGCGGCAATACTGCCGAGGATACCATTGATCAAAGGTTCTTCTTTTCCGATGTAGCTGCCGGTATTTTTGTGTGAAAATTGAGTAGCTCTTTCCTGCAGCGTTGTATAAACAAAAACTTTATATGGATCTTTATCCCAATCAGGGTCAAATCCTTTTTCATTATAAACGTACTGCATTTGTTCCAATCGCGAAAAATTGAAAAGCCTAGCATCACGTGCATAATCGCGCAGGACACCGCCGTGTCTATCTTCTTCGGCAGTCCACATGTAATTCCATTTAGACCAAAAACTATCATCGCCCAAGTATTTTGCTATAATTCTGTGGAAGTGAGGCAGTCCTTCTTCTGTTATTAAATTCAGCCCAATAGCAACTCGGGCGGAATCTTTAATACCCTTTACGCGCTCTCTTAGTTTGAGCACCTTATATTCATCATCTTCACTATTTTTTTCATTAGCCGGTAGGTAATCGCTGGAGAACCAAAGTTTTCTTTTGTTTAGATGTGACTCCATCCATAATTTTACTTTTCCTTCAAGTGCTTGAAGTACTTCTGATTTGGATTCTGTTTCGTAAACTTCTTTATTTTCTAATGCTAAACTCATTCATTAATCCTTAATTAAAAAATAATTCGTAAAAATCATATCAGGTTAAACTGAATTAGTTGGTTACAATACATAATAAGATATGATATCTAATATATGATATTGAAATGCAATTCTCTATCCATATATTATTATTTACATTTCTTTTACAATCTGTGAAATTGATGAGCTAGCTTAATGTGAAAATACAATTTGAGCTAAAAGGCGAGACGATACATATTGATGAAGTTATTAAAGAAGAGCACACGCGATATTACCAGATTGGATCCAAGGAGTAAGGTAATTTTAGTTTTGATAAAATCATGTCGAGTGCAACGAGTGCCTATTTATTTTTAAATTTAGCGTATAAAATACAGAATACATTTTTTTGAAAAAGAGGCTGTCTCAAATGGCTTTTTTAAAATTAACTCACATTTTAAAATGAGGAAATACGAGTAAAAAACACAACTATCAATAACCGTTTTACTTGTGCGCCCCCGGCGTAGCGGTTTATTAAACATTTGAGACAGCCTCTTTGAATTCTATATTTTTTTAATCGATTTGATTATCGATTCAAAATCATTTTCGACCAGATTATAAGATTCTTTTTCGGTTGTAAAAGTAACTGAAACTGAAACTTTCAAATTGCTAAGAAATAGGATCTGTTTTTGTTTAAGCGTGATTCCGTTATAAGTAAAATGACAAATTATCTCTGCGCATTCAAATCCATTGACATTTAGAATTTGAGAATTTTCAATCAATGCATCCGTAAAAGTCCCGGCAATATATGATTCTGTTGCCGTAAGCAGATCTCTGCATGAACTAATTCCAACAGCACTATTTGAAATTATGTTGAATGAAGCTCCAATGCTGCTAGAGATTGGTTTCGTTCCAACCAATAGAGCCTGCATTCCCACAACATCTTTGTTCATTTCAAGGTGCCAGTCAGCCGGTGCGGAAATTTCAATACCTATTGTTTTATTTGTGTAGGTTTGTCCATTTAAATAAACTGTACTTTCCGGTTCTGTTAAAGAATCCTCACTGCAGGCGCTTACAAATAATAAAAGAAGAATAGATATAAGTTTTATTGTTTTCATAATTCCCCCGGGGAATAAAAGTTAAAAGGTAATTGTTATTTTGATTTAGCAATTTTTGCAAACTGCTCAATCATCTTTAAATAATCGTCCAATGCTTTTGAACCTAACTTTGTGATCTTGCATAGTGTTAAAGGTTTTTTACCAACGAATTTTTTTGTAATCTCAACATACTTTGCTTCTTCTAACTTGGTAAGATGAACGCTCAAATTTCCTTTTGTTGTATTAACCTCAGCAAGCAGAGTTAAAAAATCTATTTCATCCACAGTCGCAAGCGCAACCATAATTGCAAACCGAATACGAGAATGAAGCAGATCGTCAATTTGTTGATGATCGAGATCCTTAGACATTTTGAGCCTTTCGCCATTTACCGAAAATTATTACCCCCGGAATAATTTGCTGAATCACTACTAAAACAGAGAAAAATAATGCAAGCTGATAATCTTCACCTATATAAGCCCAAAGCAAGGCTAGAACTGTTCCGCCCCACCAAACAAAAGCTAAATAGATCATAAATTTTAATTCATTGATTACGCCGGTTAAAAAGTATCCAATACCCATAATGGCAGAAACTGAAATGAACATTGCTGGCAGAGAAATTAATCCAGTAATAAAATGCAGCATCGTAATAATGAAAATTGGAATTCCACAGGAAAGCCACATAGCATTGAATATTTTACTGATGAAAGTTCTTTTTACATTTTTCTTTTCAGCTTTTTTCTGAAAGTAAATATTCGTGCCAACCAATAGTATTACGAGCGGGATCCACAAATAGGGGAGTAGATTTTCTTTACCATTAATCCCAAGCAAGTAGGATGCCACAACACCCACCGAAACAAATATAGCTGCTGTGATATAATTAATGCCGTTATCAAGTAACTGCCGACGGTTATTTTCAATCATACTTTTTACATACTCTAAATCTTCTTGAAATTGTGCCTGTTCCATGACTGCTCCAAAAGTGTTGTAAACTGGTTTGAAATATAAACCAGTTTTATATATTTGTCAAGTGAAATTTTATTTTAGTAGAAAAAAAATAAAATAGAGGGAAACTGCCCATGAATCAGAGATTTGATGGTTATTAAAAAATAGTGTTAATCACTAATCAATCTTTTGGTATTTAAATAGTGGTGGGAATAGATCATTTAGAGACTAGCTATTATAATTTTGCATGCCGGGATTTTGAATTACTTTTTCTTTGGAGATGGTTTTAAGAATACAATTAATTCAAAACCGGCATTTGTGATCATACCAAATGAGGGATCCAATTTCACAATTCTTACAAACACAATAATTTAAATGATTTCAATATTTACTTGATTTTACTTCTCTTTCTTCTTTTTGATTGTTTTAAAGATCAGAAATGCAGAAACAATTCCACCTGTAATATAGCCAACACCTTTCAATACCGGCGCTGCTAATTTACCTGCTCCTTTTAAAGTTTTATCTCCAACATATGCTTTTACTTCTTTTTCAACAGCTTCTTTTTTCTTCTTTAACATAGCGTATCACCTTTCTTTATCACTTTTCTATTTTTTATAAGCTACACAGATTTATGAAAGAATGCAAACTCTTTAATTAGCTGCATCTTTTGGCATGTCCTTTTTCTGTGATCTTCTATTTTATAGGTTGGTATGAAATAATATTACAATTGCGGTGGAAATAAAAACCGCAACAATCCAATACCATGTAGTGCAGAATTTGGATTCACTGTATTTCCCATAGAGAACTTCAAAGACAGCAGAAATAAATGGCGGAATCGCCAGTGGAAGATATCCTATATGCCGCGGTAAAACTCACTTTGAAAAATAAGCCATTATAACAATGCATACTCCGGTTGCCAAAGCAATTTGAATGTGGGGTGATTTCAGCAGCTCTTTCAATTTCGACATAAAAAGTTCCTATCGATCATAAAAAAAATCAAACACAATTTTTGAATTTATAAAATCTATATTAAAATGTTTTTAATGTTTCAAAACTGAAAGAATATTTTTTGCTGTTAACTCGTGACCAAAATTTAATCACTACCGGAGTAACTTGTTTATTACTTTAACTTCAAATTACTAAAACAAATTAACTTTTTACTTCAATTCAACTTTTTAGTTCATGAGTATCTTCATCATATTTCCCCTTGAGTTGATCATGCTTAGTTTCTTTCCAGAGGGGAACACCTTCGAAGTATGCAGCTCGTCCAATCATATGTGCGGCTATAGGAGCGGTAATCAACAAAAACGATACGATAACAGCAGCACGGCTTACAATTCCAACTTCCCAAAAATGAATTGCAACACCTAATAAAACAAAACTAACGCCAAGAGTTGCCGCTTTTGTTGTTGCAGACATGCGCATATATAAATCCGGCATGCGAAGCAATCCCACAGCCGAAACTAATATGAAAAAAGACCCAAGTACGATCAAGATTAAACTTAAAATTTCTCTCATTTTCTTGACCTCCTTTCAAGATATGACGCAAATGCAACTGTACCTAAAAAAGCAAGTAGCGCTAGAATGATTCCTACATCCAATATTGTGCGTGATTCAGTTTTGATAGCATAGACAGATAAAAATGCAATACCTATTGCTGTGAGTAAATCAAGGGCTACAATACGATCTGCTATGGTAGGACCCTTTGCGAGTCTTATAAAAACCAACAATATAGAAATGGAAATAACCGGCAGAACAAAATATGTGATAACTGTTTCAAACATTATCTGGTAAGCTCCAAAAGTTTACGTTCAATTCCATCTTTTATCTCCGCAATAAATAGATCGGGGTCGGATACATACATTGAGTGAATATATAATATTTTATTATCGCTGCTTACATCCAAGCTTAACGTACCTGGTGTAAGTGTAATTAAGTTTGCAAGCAGGGAGATTTCAAAATCCTTTTCGGCAGTTAATGGAAATGCTATTACCGATGGTTTCATCCTATACCTTGGTGTTAATATATCGAACGTAACTCGTATATTAGCCAAGATTAGTTCGTAAACAAAATATATAATAAAACTTATTAGTTTAGGTACTTTGTTTAAATATTTACTGCTGTCGGATGCATATTTGCTAACCCAAAGTATTATGAACCCAATAACAAATCCTTCAAAAAAATTTACAAAGTTTAAGTCCCCGGTTAAAAACATCCAAGATAGAGCAAGTAGAATATTTAATAACAGCCTGTTCATCTCACATTCCCCAAAACAGCTTTAATGTAAAATTCCGGATTTAATAATTGGTTTGCTGCATCATTTGCAAAATTCCAAAAAGGCTCAACATAAAACCCAATAGTAATTGTGATTAATCCGAGAAAAACAATTGGTAAAAAGAGAAGAATTTTTTGAGATAAAGTTCCCGGTATAGAAATAATATCTTGTTCATCTACGGCGTCTTTCCAAAATGCTTCATTCCATATTTTTGTCATTGAATACAATGTGAGCAACCCAACAAATAAGGAAACAGCAACTATTGCAAATTCACCTAGCTCCAGACCGGCTTTAATTAATATGAACTTTGCCCAAAATCCGCTAAGAGGTGGAATACCGGCAAGTGAAAGTGCGGGAACGAGAAATAATAATCCAAGCAGCGGATAGAGTTTATATAAACTGCCTAATTTTTTTAAGTCATAAGTTCCACTTATTTTATTTACAACACCGCTAACCAAAAATAAATTTGTTTTTACAATTATGTGATGTATGATGTAAAAGATTCCTCCCGCAATTGCTAATGGAGAAAATAATCCCAAACCCATAATCATATATCCAATTTGACTTATAATGTGGAATGAAAGAATTCTTCTGAAATCCATTTGTGATGCAGCACCGAGCACACCGGTAACCATTGTAAAGCCGGCAATTACTAAAATTACAGTATGAGTTAGTTCCGAATCTGTTGTAAATATTAAAGTGAAAACACGAATTAATGCATAAACGCCAACCTTTGTTAGAAGTCCAGCAAAAATTGCAGAAACAGCAGCCGGCGGTGTATGATAAGAAGCCGGGAGCCAGAAGTATAGCGGGAATACAGCAGACTTTATACCGAATGCTACCAAAAATAACATAGAAACCACTGTGGTCATTTCCGGTTGGTTAGAGAGTGGTAATTTGCGAGCAAGGTCTGCCATGTTTAATGTGCCTGCTAAACCGTAAAGTATTCCCACACCCGCCAAAAATAGGGCAGAAGATAATAAATTTAATGTAACGTATTTAATTGCTCCTTCAAGCTGATCTCTTTTACCGCCGAGCGAAAGTAAAACAAAAGAACTGATCAGCATTACTTCAAACCAGACATAAAGATTAAAAATATCTCCGGTTAAAAAAGCACCATTTATGCCCATTAATAAAATTTGTAAAAGGGGATAGAAACCAAATTTTTCACGATCTTCATCCATTGTAGCTAATGAATAAATGGCAGTTGTAAAACCAATGACGGCAGAAATTAAAACCATTACAGCACTAAACAAATCGGCAACCAATGTTATTCCGAACGGTGCTTGCCAGTTACCCATATGAAGTGTAAGTATTCTAACGTCAATAACTTCGGCAATTAAAATAATTGCAATAGTTAAAGATACAATTGAAGCAATTAGATTAATGATTCGGTTTGCTCTAAAGTTCTTCCAAAAAAGAATCATCAGAATACCAAAGAAAAGGGGCGATATTATGGGGAGTGCCAGCAGCATATTATTTTTTACAATTCATCAGTTTTTTTCATTTCGTCCAAATCGTCGGTACCAACAGTTTGATAGGCACGTTTAAATAAAACTATTGCAAAAGCTTGTACTCCAAATCCAATTACAATTGCTGTTAAAATTAAAGCTTGCGGAAGGGGATCTGCGACCGGAGAAGGAATGCTTCCGTCTGCATTAATAAATGCGGGACTTCCTTGTGTAATTCTGCCGACAGTAAAGATAAGCAAGTTAGCCGCATGTCCCAGAAATATTAATCCAATTATAACCTTTACAAAACTTCGCCTCATTATCATGTAAAGTCCGGCAGTATATAATACTCCAATCAAAATTATTAAAATAAATTCCATTACCGTTCATCCTCGGCAAGTGAGAATATAATTTTTGTA
>JAENZU010000096.1 GCA_016841125.1 Melioribacter sp.
CAGAGATCCGCTTGGAGCCGGGTATAATGCGCGTCAGGCGAAAATGGCAATCGGCTCGGGCGGTTTTTGGGGCAAAGGATTTCAAGAGGGGAACCAAACTCAATTGCGGTTCATTCCTGAACAGTGGACAGATTTCATTTATTGCGTAATTGGTGAGGAGTTTGGATTCATCGGAAGTATTGCTGTAGTTTTATTATTCCTATTTATCTTTATCCGGTTGTTAAATTTGGCAAATTCTTCAAAAGATTCATTCAGTAGTTTGGTAATAATTGGTATTACAACTTTACTTTTTACACATTTCGCAATTAATATCGGAATGAATTTAGGGATCTCTCCTGTTATCGGGCTGCCGCTGCCGTTTCTAAGTTACGGCGGAAGTTCATTGCTTGTGAATATGAGCATGCTTGGAATTGCCGCAAACATATACAGAAACAGATTCCACCGTGCATAAAAAACATTTTTGTGATTTTAAAAATAATATTTACGGAATGTAATGAAAGCATCTGAAAAGCTAAAATCTAAGATTGAAAAGGGGTTACACTTCTGTGTCGGGTTGGACCCTGATTTAAAAAAAATACCGAAACACCTTCTCAATTCTGATGATCCTATATTGGAATTCAACAAACAAATAATTGAAAAAACTGTTGAAGAGACTGCTGCATATAAACTTAACTTCGCATTTTTTGAATCACTTGGCGGTAGGGGTTTTGAAACTCTAAATAAAACGGTTGAATTAATTCCCTCCGATATTTTAATAATTGGAGATGCGAAAAGGGGAGATATCGGCAATACTTCAAAAATGTACGCGCAATCTCTCTTTGATCATTTCAAGTTTGATGCCTCAACCTTAAATCCGTATATGGGAATTGATTCCGTAAAACCTTTCCTGGATTATGAGGGAAAATTAAATTTTATTCTCGCCCTTACTTCTAATTCGAGTGCTGAGGATTTCGAAAAATTAAAATTAGAAAATGGTAAAATGATTTTTCAAGAGGTTATTGAAAAAGTTAAAAGCTGGAACACGAATAATAACTGCGGATTAGTTTTTGGTGCGACAAATTTGAGTGAGTTGACAGAGAATATTTCATCATTCGATGGGATGCCGATTTTGCTTCCGGGTATTGGTGCACAAGGCGGAAGTTTAGAAGAGGTCGTCAAAGTTTTTAAGTCTGCTCAACATTCTCAATTTTTAATAAACTCTAGCCGGGCAATAATTTACGCAGACAATTCCTTGAACTTTGCGGCAGAGGCCGGGGAAGTCTTAAAAAAATACAATAAATCGGTACAAAATATAGAAATTTGATTTGATCAGTTGGATTTTTAGATCAATTTATACTATTTTTATTCAGGCTATTAATAATTAAGGACTCTTCCGAATTGAGTGCTTTTGAGGGAGCATCGGAAAGAAAAATTGTGAGGTTTAAATGAAAAATTCACCTAATCATGTCGAAGAACAACTTCAGGAAATCTGGAAAAAGCACAACTTTTCTCAAGAATTAGCTACTTTGGATGGAGATGAAATTGTAATTCTCGATTCAGGTGTTCACAACTCCGATGAAGCCGGACCCGATTTTAAAAACGCCCGTATTAGAATTGGAAACCTTACTTACATTGGTGACATTGAGTTGGACGTCGATTACAATGATTGGAAAGTTCACGGGCATAACATTGATAATCACTACAATAAAGTGGTACTTCATACTTGTCTTAAAAATAAATTTGGTCAGGGTTACGTTTACACAAAAGACGGAAGGAAGGTCCCAAGTGTACCTCTATCAGATTTTATCCCGAAAGAAACATTTGAATCCATAGAAAAATCGGCAGTTGAACAAGTATCGAACAAAAGCTGCCAGCTCAAGTGCGCGCAGCTCAGCCCGAGCATTGAGACATATCATAAAAAAAAATTTGTTGCAAAACTCGGAATTGAAAGATTTGAAAAAAAATGTGAACGGGTTTATAATCGACTAAAGGAACTGGCGTATTTGCAAGATATTAAAATTAAAGAGCCGGTAACCAGATATGAATTCCCTCCCGAATTTTACGAAAAAGTTTTTGAACCCGAAGATTTAAAGAACAGAGAAATCTGGGAGCAATTAATCTACGAGTTAATTTTTGAGGCTCTCGGTTTTTCAAAAAATAAATCGATAATGCTCTCTTTAGCTCAGGCTTCTGATATTCGTTTTCTTAAAAAATTGGGGAATGATGAAGAGTTGCTGATTCGTATCGAATCTTCCTTATTCAACATTGCCGGACTTGTTCCGGATGCCGCCAAGTTGCCGACTGATGAAACTTCGGATTATACAAAGCAACTTGTTAAAAACTGGGAGATTTTAAGCCGCATTTATGACGGAATTACATTTGATGAAACCAAGTGGCACTTCTTTAAACTTAGACCGCAGAACTTCCCGACAATTAGAATTGCCGGCGGTTCACGAATATTAATTTCTATTTTGTACGGTCATCTGATCGAAACAATGATCAAAAAAATAACCGAAATTAGAAATATCAATGTTCTCACAAATTCACTCCGTTCATTATTTGTGATACATTCCGATGGCTTTTGGCAGAATCATTACGTGTTTGATCAACCGTCAAAAATGGAAATAAAATATTTCGTAGGGGCTTCAAGAGCAGATGAAATAGTTATTAATGTTCTGCTTCCTTTCTTTGCTGTATATTTTGATGTATTTGGTAAAGAAGAGCTCTCGAAGAAAATTTTACTAACGTACAATAATTACAGGCAGAATTCAGAAAATAAAATTGTTAGGGAAGTTGCCGATTGTCTTGAAATGCAAGGATTCTTGAAGAAAACGGTTTTCCAGCAGGGAATGATTGAACTGTTCCGAAATTTTTGCTCAAAAGGAAGATGTTTGGAGTGTGAGATCGGGAAAAAAGTTTTTAATTAAAAAGTCAAAATGAAAAAAGGAAACGTTAATTAACGTTTCCTTTTAGTCTATTTATTTCATCTCTAATTTTAGCTGCGCGTTCATAATCCTCTTTATCAATTGCCTCTCTTAATTGCTCTTGAAGCGACCCGGTTTTTGATTCGATGGATCTTTTACCTGTTGGTTCTGAACTCTTTTCATTTTCCTGCACTTCGTCTGTTTCCCCAGGCATATCTTCACCGGAAGGCACGAATGCGGCAGTTTTCATAACCTCTTCGGAAACAAATAATGGTGCGTTAGTTCTAATTGCAAGGGCAATAGCATCACTCGGCCGCGCATCTACAGTATTTGTCAACGTCGAAATCTCAATAACTATTTTTGCATAAAAAGTATTCTCTTTGAGTTCATCAATTAATACTTCAACCAATGTACCGCCGAGGTTATCTATGAGATCTTTCATCAAATCGTGTGTTAGGGGGCGGGGAGGTTTTATTCCCTCAATTTCAAGCGCGATCGATTGAGCTTCAAACGCCCCTATTATTATTGGAAGTCGTCTTATACCATACGTTTCTTTTAGTAGCAGAGCATAAGCCCCTCCGGTCGAGGGACTTGAAGATAATCCTAATATTTCAACTTGAATTTTTTCCAAAATAGTCTATGCCTCTATGATTTTACTCTCTTAATTTCTTCAATTAATGCTGGGACAATTTCGAATGCATCTCCTGCAATTCCATAATCCGCAACCTGAAAAATTGGTGCATCTTTGTCTTTATTTATAGCAACAATATATTTTGATGATCTCATACCTGCGAGGTGCTGAATTGCCCCTGATATGCCTACAGCAACATACAGCGTGGGAGATACAGTTTTCCCTGTCTGACCGACTTGTTCGCTGTGAGGTCTCCAGCCTGCGTCTACAGCTGCCCTTGAAGCGCCTTGTGCGGCACCAAGTACTTCAGCCAAATCTTTAATTAGATGGAAATTCTCGGGAGCTTTCAAACCTCTTCCGCCGGAGACAATTATATCGGCTTCTGCAACATCTAATTTACCTTTAGATTTTTTTAATTCTACTACCTTTGTTTGTAAATCGGGGGATGAAACATCTTTTACCTCAATCTCTGCTTTATCATTTGAAGGTTCACCGGAACTGAAAACGTTTGGTCTGAGAGTAATTACTTTAACCGGACTATTAACTTTTAATTCCAGTAAGGCCTTACCCGCAAAAATGGGTCTGGTCAAAATGAGATCATTCCCGTCGTAATCAATTACAGTAATATCCATAGCAATACCGGCATCAGTTTTTACTGCTGTAAACGGCGCAAGGTCTTTACCCAAAGATGTATTAGAGAATAATATTATACCGGCACCAATTTCTTTTGCAAAATCTGCAACAAGTTTTGAATATGCTGAATTACTGTAATTGGCAAGCTCACTATTTTTAAAGTGAGTGACTTTTTTAATACCGTAACCGCCTACATTCTCTAAATTGGATATTTCTGATCCAACGGTTACTGCCTCAGCTTCAATGCTTAATTTGTCGGCTATCGCGGATGCAGCTTTTACCGCTTCAAAGGAAGCCTTTTTAATTTCACCATTTCTTTGTTCTAGAAAAACTAATATTTTACCAGCCATAAAACCTCCTTAAATTACTTTAGCTTCTTCTTTGAGCAGTTTAACTAATTCCGGAACAACAGTTGCATCTTCTCCTAAGATTCTTCCGGGTTGTTTAACTGGAGGCTTTTTCATTTTAATTACTTCTACCACATTTTCGCCGGCAGCTGCATCTTTCTCTTCGATAGTTTTTTTCTTCGCAGCCATTATACCTTTTAAGGAAGCATAACGCGGTTCGTTAAGTCCTTTTTGTGCAGTAATAACAGCAGGAAGAGTAGTTTCAACAATTTCTCTTCCGCCTTCAATTTCACGTTCGCAAATAATTTTTTCACCGTCTAGTTTAAAATCTACAACAACTGATACACAATTATATCCGATAAGTTCGGAAGTTAGCTGTCCCACTATAGAATTATCATAGTCAACAGATTGTTTACCGAAAAATACAAGCTTGGCGTCTAACGTTTTAATTTCATCAGCTAAGGCTCTTGCCACACCAAGTGAATCTATGAACCCTTCATGTTTCAATAACACTCCGGAATCAATTCCCATTGCGAGGGCTTTTTTTATACTGTCTTTATTGCTTTCGGGTCCAACGCTTATTGCAACTGTTTCACCCTCAAATGCTTCTTTAGTTTTTAGTGCTTCTTCAATTGCAATTTCATCGTATGGATTTACAACATAAGTTACACCGTTTTGGTCTATTGATTTACCATCCGAGGCAATATTAATTTTTGCCGCGGTATCGGGAACATGACTTACGCAAACAGCTATTTTCATTAAACCTCCTTGAATTACCGATCAGATAATTTTGTTTATCATTATATTTGTAGTTCCTAATATAAAAAAATTTATTTTGATGGTACAATTTTATAAATTTAATCGAAATTTAATTGAACAGAATTTATGGCGCCTGAGTATCAAAATCCACAATTTGAAGAAGAGATAAGTGAGGAAACCGGACTTGGTTTTCCGTGTCGTGTGATATTGTATAATGACGACTGGCATACTTTCGATGAAGTAATTGATCAATTGATTAAAGCTACGAAGTGCTCATTTAATGAGGCACGCTCTTTTGCATTCGAAGTGCACGTTAAAGGAAAAGCCATTGTTTATTATGGAAGTCTTACTGAATGCCTGCGGGTTTCATCAATATTAGAAGAAATTGCTCTTCACACTCAAATCATTTCAGAAGGGGATGAATAATTTGAGTTCATATTTATTATAATAATTCATTTCAAACATTTTCAGTTATAATCTAAAGTTTGTTATATTAATAGTTCTTTTTAAATAAACTATTATAATTTTATGCAAATTGGACTTGTTGGGCTTCAGTATTCCGGTAAAACTACTTTATTCAATTCATTATTGGGCAAACCTGCAGATGAAAACTTATCGGTTAAAGAGGAAGCGTCGATCGAAGTAGTAAAAGTACCAGACGCACGGTTAGATAAGCTTACTCAAATATTTAATCCTAAAAAACAGGTTAACGCCACAATTGAAGTTTTTGATTTCCCCGGTCTTAGAACTTCCGATGATGGAAAAGTTAAAATTACAAATGCGTTTCTTAACAGTGTTAGAAATAATGATGCAATCTTTTATGTGATAAGACAGTTTGCCGAGGAATCGGTGCCTCATCCGTTAAATAGAATTGATCCCGCGGGAGATCTAGAATTTTTAGAGACTGAATTTCTCCTATCCGATTATGCATTTCTCGAAAATAGAATGGAAAAACTTTTGAGGGATATCAAAAAGAGCGGAGATGATAATCTAAAAAAAGAACTGCCGGTTATTGAAAAATGTATCAAACAAGTTGAAGAAGAAAAGCCATTGCGTGGTATTAATTTTGATGCAAATGAAATTAAACTTTTATCCGGGTATCAGTTACTTACATTAAAACCTGTTGCGGCTGCGGTCAATTTAGATGAAAATCTAATTGGCAATGAAGATGAATTTGTAAAAGATATATCAGCAAAATTAAAAAATGGTATAAATATTATTCCTTTTTTCGCAAAGATTGAACATGAACTATCACTTATGCAGCCTGACGATAGAGAAATGTTTATGCAGGATTACGGATTAAAAGAATCGGCACTCAATAAAATTTTGAGAACCTCTTATAAAATTTTAGGGCTCCAATCTTTCTTTACCGTAGGGGAAGATGAATGCAGAGCCTGGACAATTAAAAATAATTACACTGCTCAAGATTCCGCCGGTGTTATTCACACTGATTTTTACAATAAATTTATCCGTGCTGAAGTTGTCCATTACAAACCGTTTATAGAATACGGGTCATTCGCAAAATGTAAAGAAGCCGGTGTTTGGAGTCTTGAAGGAAAAGAATATTTAGTTAAAGATGGCGATATATTAAACATACGTCACAGCTAGAATTTTTAATTAAAATTAAGGAGCTAGAAATGTCTAAACAAGCTATCGAAGGACTGGAACCGAAATTATTGTGGGAAAGATTTTATGAGATCAGTCAAGTCCCGCGCCCTTCGAAGAAAGAAGAAAAAATTATTGAGTATGTAAGATCGTTTGCAAAAAATAATAATTTGGAGTACAAAGAAGATAAGGTTGGAAATATTGTAATTAATATACCCGCCACTAAAGGATTAGAAAATGCTCCAACTGTAATTCTTCAGGGGCATGTTGATATGGTATGCGAGAAAAATAAAGGCACTGAACATGACTTTGAAAACGACCCCATTAAATTAATGAGAGACGGTGAATGGATAACTGCCGATGGTACAACATTGGGTGCAGATAACGGAATTGGCGTGGCAACCGGTTTGGCAGTTGCCAGTGACGATAGTTTTGAACACGGACCAATTGAAGTGTTGTGCACCATTGATGAAGAAACCGGATTAACCGGTGCAAGCAATTTGCAGCCCGGGTTCGTAACCGGAAAGGTGCTGTTGAATTTGGATTCCGAAGAAGACGGAGTTTTTTATGTTGGATGTGCCGGAGGTCAGGATACTATTGGTTATTTTGATATTGAAACGATGGATGCCGATAAAACATTTAAACCATATGAGTTAATGATTACAGGGTTAAAAGGCGGTCACTCCGGTTTAGATGTTCAGCAGGGAAGAGCCAATGCTATAAAACTGCTTGCGAGACTTCTTAAAGATTTAGAATCTGTGAATTATCAGATTGCAGAAATTAGCGGCGGTTCTTTAAGAAATGCGATTCCAAGAGAAGCTGAAGTTACCATTCTGATCGATCCTGCTGACGAATCGAAAGTACAAAAAATTTCGGATAAATTAGTTGCGGATGCATTACTTGAGTATAAAAAAAATGACGGCGGACTTAATGTTAACTTTAAGAAAAAAGAAGGCAGTTTTGATAAAGTGTTTACCCCCTCATTAACTAAAAAATTAATTGACGTATTTTTCGCACTGCCGCACGGTATTATTTCGATGTCGCCTGAAATGAAAGGCTTGGTTGAAACTTCCACTAACCTTGCAACTATCAACATGCAGAATGGCAAAGTACGAGTTGGTACAAGTCAAAGAAGTTCTGTTGAGCCGGCAAAAAAATATATTTCACAAGTTGCAGAATCTATTTTCAAACTTGCCGGTGCTAAAGTTGATATTGGTGATGGCTACCCGGGTTGGAAACCTAATTTAGATTCAGAACTCCTTCACTTATCAAAAAAAGTTTACGAAGATAAATTCGGTCATGCGCCGGAGCTAAAAGCAATTCATGCAGGATTAGAATGCGGCATATTGGGTAATAAATATCCCGGTATGGATATGGTTTCATTCGGTCCAACGATTCAAGGTGCACATTCACCGGACGAGAGAGTGAATATTAAAGACGTTGAAAAATTCTACAAATTGGCAAAAGGAATAATGACTGCGATTGCCAAAAAGTAATTTTTAAGAGGTTGTCTCAAAAGGTTTCTTTAGCATTATCCCATGTTTTCAAACATGGGATAATGAGCGAAAAACATAAATTTTAATAACCGTTTTAACGGTTTTTATACTTCTGAGACAGCCTCCTTTTTTTATGACAAAAAAATAATTGTTCATAAAATAAGCAGGTTCCAATGAAAATTAAAACCTATGACGTACCCAGTATATCATCTATTCAAGATATGCTTATTCAATCCGCCGAAAGATACGGCGGAAAAGTTGCTCTGGAAGATTTGAATTTAACCCCACTCGGTAAAGTCACTTATTCAGAATTGTTAGAAAATATACTGAAACTCGGGCATGCATTTAATAAACTCGGTATTAAAGAAAGAACTCACATCGCATTAATTGGTGAAAATCGTGTTCAATGGTCTCTTACTTTTCTTACTGGAATGTGTTTTAATTTTGTTGTGGTTCCAATAGACAAAAATTTGCCGGCAAATGAAATTATTAATATTATTCACGAATCTGACGCTGAAGCAATAGTTTTTTCGGACAATTATGCGGGGCTCCTTGCAGAAAAGCATTCTGCAATTCGAAAGATTAAACATTTTATATGCATGGATGAAAATAATGAACTTAAAGAATTCGTCACCATGAAAGATTTATTGGATAAAACATCCCCTGCAAATATTGAACAGCTTCCTAAAATAAATCCCGATGAGCTCGCAGAAATAATTTTTACATCCGGCTCGCTTGGCAGAGCAAAAGGTGTAATGTTAACCCAAAAGAATTTAGCCTCAAATCTGATGGATATGTTAAGCATGCTTATGATGCACCCGGAGGATAGATTTTTATCGGTATTGCCTATTCATCACACTTACGAATGTACTTGCGGAATGATGTGTCCGCTTTACGCGGGGTCTTCAATTCACTACGCCCGCTCATTAAAAACAATTGTTGACGATCTGCAAAAAGTAAAAGCAACCATAGTTTTAGGCGTTCCGCTTTTATACGATAAAATGTTCAAACGAATTAATAAAGCAATAATTGAAGATAAAATTAAATCCAAGATTGTACCGCCGCTTGTTAAAGTTACTAG
>JAENZU010000097.1 GCA_016841125.1 Melioribacter sp.
AATTGAGTATACTTTTTATTCTGAGTTGTATCTTCGAATATAAAAAAATTATTTGTTAGTGTAATGTCAAATCTTTGTTAACTTATTTTGATCTGCTGCGCTAAAAAGGGCTTTTCTAACTAGTTGAGTAATTTTTTGTTAGTTGATGTTAAAATATTCAACTACAAAAGCAATTGTGAAAATTTCGAATGAATCCAATCTCACCGAAATATCATCAAACCAATTGATTTTTTGGATAATTGAGAAACTGCATTACGGAATTTATTATTGAATATTCCAGTCTAAAATTTATTTTATGATTCTTAAATGTTTTAGTTAGAAATATTTGACTTTTGTAAAATGTCTCAAAAACAAGATATAAATAGAATATTTTCTCATTTCCAAAAATTATTAATTATTTTAGCATCTAAAACAAATTAAATTTTAACATTCTAATTGGCCGGATATTTGATCTGTTACTTATTTCGGTATAGGCCAATAAAACTTTTAAAAGATATTAAGATGAAGAAAATTATTTTAACCATTTCGTTCCTCGCACTAATTGTTATTTCATTTGTTATTGTTGTCCGTTCTTCCACTTACAATCCGCCTGAAGTATCAGAGCTGAAAGAGAAATTTTCGCCAAGTTCCAAATCCAAGGTTGATCACAGCAATTTCCAGATTCTAAATCAAAATTTTGAAAAACCGCAAGATGTTACTAAAGCTTGTATTTCCTGCCATACAACAAGGCATCGGGAAGTAATGAACTCTTCGCACTGGAACTGGGAACGCCCAGAATATATACCGGGCAAAGGGATTGTATATCTCGGCAAAAAGAATGCGGTAAATAATTTCTGTATCGGCACGCAATCCAACGAACAGGCTTGTGCTAAATGTCACATCGGCTTCGGGATGAATGAAAATGGCTTTTCATTTACCGATTCAACAAATATCGATTGTATGGTGTGTCACGATAATTCAGGCAGTTATGTAAAAGCCAATAATATGGGGGGTTACCCGGATCCGGCATTAAATCTAAATGAAATAGCTCATTTAATAGGAAGACCTACCCGCGATAATTGCGGTGTCTGCCATTTTTACGGCGGCGGCGGTAATAATGTTAAACACGGCGACCTCGACAGTGAAATGTTTCAGCCCGATAGAGAACTTGACGTTCACATGGCGGTGGAGGGCGCAAATTTGGTTTGCGTTGATTGCCACGAAACAGAGGCGCACCAGATAAGCGGAAAAGTTTATTCACTCGCTTCGATGAATGTTAATAGAAACGACTGCGAACAATGCCACACCGATAGACCTCATAAAAATGAAATTATAAATGAACATACTATTAAAGTTGCCTGCCAAACTTGTCATATTCCAACCTACGCAAAAGCAAGCTCTACAAAAATGTATTGGGATTGGTCAACTGCGGGCAGACTAAAAGACGGCAAACCTTATTCGGAAGAAGACTCTCTCGGCAATCACAATTATCTATCAATTAAGGGTTCATTTGTGTGGGGCAACAATTTGAAGCCGGATTATATATGGTTTAACGGTACTGCCGATCATTATCTGCTCGGCGACAAAATTGAAGACACTACCAAAGCCCTAATTTTAAACCAGCTCTATGGTTCATATAATGACAGAACAGCCAAAATAATCCCTGTCAAAATCCACCGTGCAAAACAAATTTTCGATCCCGTAAATATGTATCTTATTCAGCCTCATTTATATTCCGATAAAAAAGGGGAAGGCGCATTCTGGGTTGATTTTAATTGGCAGGAAGCTAGTGAAAGAGGAATGGAAAATATCGGACTGCCTTACAGCGGCAGGTACTCTTTTATCGAAACTCAAATGTTCTGGCCGATCAATCATCAAGTTTCTCCAAAAGAAGAATCACTTCAATGCACAGATTGTCACTCAAGAGAAAACAGCAGATTAGCAGGACTGAACGATTTTTACATGCCCGGCAGAGATTACAGTTCATTCGTCGATAATCTTGGAATGATCATAATACTCCTCTCTATTTTGGGGATAATGATTCACGGCTCAATAAGAATATTTTTATTTTATAGCAGGAAGAAGAAATGAAAAAAGTATTAGTTTATAAAAGCTTCGAACGCTTTTGGCATTGGACGCAGGCAATTTTAATTTTCTTTCTGATGCTTTCCGGTTTTGAAATTCATGGTTCAATCACTTTTTTCGGATTCGAAAAAGCGGTTGAATATCACAATGTTGCCGCATGGGCATTTATGATACTCATTGTATTTGCAATTTTCTGGCATTTCACAACTGGCGAGTGGAAACAGTATGTTCCGACATTCAAACAATTTAAATCTCAATTGGATTTTTACCTCTTCGGAATATTCAGGAATGCACCTCATCCCACAAAGAAAACTGTGCTCAGCAAATTAAATCCGCTCCAGCGTTTAACTTACTTCGGATTAAAAATGCTGGTTATTCCAATTATGGTAATTTCTGGTGTCCTCTACATGCTTTACCGCTATCCTCAAAAGGATGGTATTGCAGCATTGAATATTGAAGGTTTGGAAGTGATTGCAATTCTTCACACAGTGGGCGCATTTTTATTAGTGGCGTTTGTAATTGTTCATTTATATCTGATTACAACAGGACATTCATTGCTGTCTAATCTACAGGCAATGCTAAGCGGTTATGAAGAACTGGATGAAGAAGAAATCAAACAAGAAACTACAGAAACTGTATCGAACAGAGTAAGGTAAATTTTATGCAAAACAATAATTATATGAATCCATTTTTAGCCGGAATATTACTCGGGCTTTTACTATTGCTCACAATTTTTATTACAGGCCGAGGTTTGGGTGCAAGCGGTGCTGTTAAAAGTGCAGTAGTGCAAATTGAGAAAACAGTCGCTCCGGCTCATGTTGAAAACAGCACTTTCTTCCAGGAATATTTCACAACTCACGGTGATAATCCTCTTAAATCATTTTTAGTCTTTGAAGTAATCGGAGCCCTAATCGGTGCATTTGTCTCCGGCAGCATTTCCAACAGACTAAAATTTGATTTGGAAAAAGGAAGTAAAATTAATACTAAAACAAGAATTGCAGCAGCAATAGCCGGGGGTGCTTTATTTGGTTTTGGCGCGCAGCTTGGCAGAGGATGCACAAGCGGAGCGGCTTTAACCGGTATGGGAGTTTTTTCAACCGGCGGCATACTTACCATGTTTGCAATTTTCGGCGGAGCTTACGCTTTTGCATATTTTTTCAGAAAACTTTGGTTAAACTAAAAAAGAGATAGAGTTTTTTATGGGACCTTTAGTACCTGATATTATCAGCAGCGAACTGAGTTTAATTATAGCACTATTAATCGGTATCGCATTCGGCTTCTTACTTGAGCAGGCGGGATTCTCATCCGCAAAAAAATTAGTAGGTTTATTTTACGGATACGATTTCACAGTGCTACGCGTGTTTTTTACGGCTGGAATTACTACAATGGTCGGAATAATTATTTTCGATCATTTTCACTTAATTGATCTGAATATAATATACATCAATCCATTATATATTTGGCCGGCTATTGTGGGCGGACTAATAATGGGGCTTGGTTTTGTTGTGGGCGGTTATTGCCCCGGCACCAGCATTTGTGCTGCCGCTATCGGTAAAAAAGATGCGATGTTTTTCATTATTGGCGCAGCAATCGGAGTATTTATTTTTATCGAGGGGTATCCAATTTTTGAAGGACTTTTTAATTCGGGTTTTTACGGTTCGCCTCAGCTTAGTGATACATTCGGATTACCAAACGCAGTATTCGCTTTTCTATTTATATTGATTGCAATTTCGGCATTCGCATTCGCAATGAAAATCGAACTGAAAGTAGGCGGCAAAGTCATGAGTAATACTTCGCAAAAATATTTAATTACGCTGGCTGTGGTTGCTTTTGTAATTGGCGCTGCAGAAATTTTTGTTCCTACACACGAAGAACACATTGAAAAAATAAATAGCATTACAGATTTTAGTAATTATTCATTTGATGAAATAACAAGCGACGAATTAGCCGTAAGACTTATGTACAACGATAAATCAATGAGATTTATTGATGTGAGATCTGAAGCCGAATTCAAAGAGTTTGCCTTACCCAATGCATTGCTGGCGAACTATAATAATTTCATTGACCGGAGATGGGAAGATATTTTTAGAGTAAAAGGTCAGGTTACTGTAATTTACGCAGAAGACGAGGCAACGGAAAAAAGAGCTGTGCTGGCTGCCGAAGATGTTGGATTTAAAAATATTCTCATCCTCAAAGGGGGGTTAAAAACATTTCGCGAAAATATATTAAATTTCGAAATGCCCGCCGGTCCAATTGAAAAAAGTATGCATGATACCTATCGCTTTAGGCAGACTGCATCTCTTAAACTCCCTAAAATTATTGAGGATGCCAAGCCAAAGGTAGTTAAAAAGAAAAAAACGAAAAGAGTTTTAGGCGGATGCTGATTTATATCTTTAAAATGGCGGGAACTTGACAGAGAACAAAGACCATTGGTACGACGGCTTATTTTACGATAAGTTAATTGCCCCTAATCAGGATAGGGCTTATGCAGTTGTTAAAGATTTGATTGAAGATAATTCCACTTTGCTTGATGCAGGCTGCGGTACCGGCAGACTGGCTTTCAATTTTGACGATAAATTAAAAAGCTACACAGGAGTTGATCTTTCAATTAAGAATATTGAAGTCGCTCGAAAAAATTTGCAGAAATTCGATTCACAAAAAATTGAATTTTATCATGCGGAGTTACTTGCCTTCATCAAAAAAGCTAACCGAAAATTTGATTATGCGGTTATGTCATTTGTGATCCACGAAATAAATGAAGAATCAAGGATCGCTATTCTGCAAGCCCTTGCAAATACGGCAGAGAAAGTTATTCTAATTGAATATTCCGCACCGAGACCCAAAAATTTTTGGTCGGCATTGAACGAAGTAGTTGAATTTGTTGCAGGCAAAGAACACTACAGAAATTTCAAAACATTTATCGCAGGCGGCGGGATTGAAGGACTTGCGCTGCAGTCAGGATTGAAAATTGTTGATCAAGTAAAAAATTCTCCGTCTTCTACTCATATTGCGGTATTAACCAAATAAACAATCATAAGCCTCACCTTCCGTAAGTAATGAGGCGGGTTTGGAGCAAAGCAGCTAAAATTCTATACGGTCTGTTTTCTGCTTATTCATCGTTCCGTTTTTAAGATCCATCAATACACATTTTTGCTCACCAACCGCAATCTGATTTCCGTTAAGTACAAATTCAAATTTTAAATTTATAATTCCATGCTTTACAAAATCGATATGCATTTGTGCAGTCGGCTTATCGGAATATTTCAACTGTTTCTTATATTTTATTTGCGTTGATACCACAACTAAATAAAACCCCCTTTCCAATAGTGAAGTAATTGAGTTGATATTTTCGAACAGTTTTATCCGCAGATCCTCGAGCCACCTTATATAAACTACATTATTAACGTGTCCCGCAATGTCGATATCGTAAGTCTTAATTTGAAGATCAATTGAAACTGATTTCATCTAAAATCCTTATTTGTGTTTGCTGCAATATAGAATTAAAATGATACTACCTTTTTCTCACCGGTGTTCTTTTGTAATCGGAACGATTTAAATTTACATCAACATTCGGATCGTAGCTTTCATCGTCAGTGTAAATAACATCGCCGCTTTCGTTTATCCATCTGTGCTTCCATTGATTGGTTCCAACCTCAACTTCTTTGGTATACGGATTAACATATTCCTCCTGATCCGTCAAAGTTAGGAACATATCATTGTTAATTTCCGCATTAGTTTTTGCGCGGTGTTCTGCAATCTCTCTACCGATTCTTTCCACTTCTTTTTGAGTATCAATTGCAATCTGGCTGCGTGTCATTTGTCCGCGTATTTCACCCAACAGCCACTTCCGGTTTATTTTAACCGAACCTTGAATAACGCTGAAGAGCGCTGCATACTCTGCAAACTCATTTGAAGGGGCGCTTATCAAAACACATTCCTTATTTCCCCACATTCCGGCTCCCATAGTGCCCCAGTCTTCGGTGATTCCGAAAATTTTCTCTTTGAAAACTTTCCCGTTTTGACTGTACGTCAATGTAATTAAAGAGGCGTCATAACTAAATGACATTGCGGGCATTGCCTTATGTACTCGCTGATCAAAATTAGCTGCAACTGCAGAGAGCCTTTTACTTTCCTCAATTTTTAGATTGGATAAATCTTGATTTGCATAAGGAATTGCTATCTGCTTCAAAAATATTTCGGCACTCATTTTAGGATAAACCGTCATTCCCTGGTATTGGCTTCCGTTCGGGAACATCCCCATTTGTCCCGCGGGTGAGCTGCTCATATCGAAATAGAGCATATCCGGCAGCCATCTGATCTGAACAGTGCCGTCCGGATTTTGAACAGTAAAATCTAACTTAGCTGCAATTGAATTTGCCGGTCCTCCTTGTGCTGTGGGATCAAGTCTGAATATTCCCCCTTTAACTTTCCAGCCTTTTGGAATTAAAATACTAAACGCACTTTCATTCGGTTCATTAACCCGAACAAATTGTTGAATCTCTGCCGTGTTGTTTTTTGTAACTTCAGTAGTTTCTATCTTTTCACTGGCTGCTTCGTTACAGCCGAAAATTAATAATAACAGTGGTATTAAAAGACGACGGTTTTTCATCTTTACTCCTGACATATATTAAATGTAATTCTATGCTGATTTTTGAGTCTGTGAAAGTAGAAAAGACCGATGGTTGCAAAATAGCAATGTTTGATGAGGAATTCCAGATTTTGAGGATGGAGATTTGAGTAGTGAGATTTGAGTATCAAGATAAAAGATTCATGATTGGTTATTCGATATTCGAAATTTTATTACACGTTGTGTTATTCAACTCTTTCAGAGTTATTCAACTCTTTCAGAATTGGGGTTTCCCTTGGTTGGTTTTCTGGGTTATTGTGATTCAATCCCTTCGGGATTACTGAAATCAAGCGGGTGTTTAACATTAGGTACCGCACATGTACATCTGATCAGCATGGTTGAAAACGGGAAAATATTCTCATTCAAAATTGAGAATTCAAAATCCAAAATTGATTTTCATGTTTCACACAGAGTCCGCGGAGAATTTGAAACGCAGTGATCGCAGAGGAATGAAGATGAAAAACTATAAAATAGATTTTTAACTTTACCATTTAAAATTAAAATCCCGCAAAATGTTATTTACGGGATTTTTCAAATTGACTTTTATATTTAAGATTGCACTTTACGCTTGTGAGCTTTACTATTTCAAAAGCATCATTTTGTTGGAAGTGCTGTATTCTCCGAAGGTCAGTTTGTAAATATACACACCGCTCGTCAGATTGACTCCGCTAAAATCAACTTCATATTGCCCGGATGATAATTTTTCATCGACAAGTACGGAAATTTCTTTTCCAAGTATATCATAAACTATCAATTTTACTGAATTAGCCTCAGATTCAACAGCATTCGGAATTGAAAATTTGATCTTTGTTGAAGGGTTAAAGGGATTAGGATAGTTTTGTGAAAGCTCGAAACCAATTTCGTTATTTCTACCAATCTCTTGAACTTGAGTAAAAGTCGGGTCATTTCTGAAATGTCGAATATGTTCAAGTGCATTATCCTTTAATTTATCAACACTTAGAATATTAGAAGAACCTCTGGTTATATGAATAACAATAGTAACCTCTTGAGTATCCCCGGGTGCTAAAGTAAATGGACCTGTACTAATAAGGGCTCTTCTATCTCCCGGCCCAGGACCGCCCGGCCAACCCGAACCTTCATGCCAATAGACACCTGAAACCGGATCTCCGGCAAGCGGAAATTTTGTGCTTTGGTTAGTATTGGGATTAATATAGTTATCCCCGTTCCAAAGTTTTCCCTGAAGATAATTGTACATTTGAGTCGTTCCGGCAATAGACCCCAAATCTGGATCGGAATAGATAATGTTGCTGTTAATATAAAATGCATAACTGGTCATAGGTAAATTTTTTCTACCTTTTATCCAGCGGTAATCAAAATAGGCGCTATCATATTCTGACTCACTCTTTACAATCGGTCCGGCAAGAAATTGATGTGCTATAGCTGGAGGATTAGCACCGTAATAACTTTCATCGTTGTTATCGCCGTTATAAGTATACCCCATATTTAAGTGAGTGTCGCATCCGGCAAAATCATCATTTGGGTCTCCTAAATCATCATCTGTCCAGCAACCGATATACATATCAGTAATTGTATCTGAACTTTTATTAATTATCTTATGAGTTTTAAATACTGCGTCACCAAGAAAACCAGAACGATTGTGAACATAAACTAGCGTCTGCATTTCTAATCCTAAAGGAAGACTGCCGTATAAAAATTCCGTCCTTGCAGTATCCAGATCATTACTAACGAAATAAGCAACTTCGTCTCCAATAAAATATGGAGTATCGCCGTCGAAATAATTTACATCAGGTTCGTAAATACCGTTATTATTTACGTCGACCCAAGGAGCATTCTGGTCAACAGGCCATTCAATATAATCTTTGATCATTTGTGCTTTTAATTGTGGATTTACCACACTGTTTAAATTTCTTCGGACTTTATAAACTCTATACGCGGAATCAGCGGGATTAGCTGCCGTGCCATCTTCCAGAATAGGACCTGCCTGTAGACCATGTCTGTAAGTGCTTCCCCCGACTCTTACTTCATTATTAACAATTCCACCCCAAACTAATCCTTCTTCATATATAGCAGTAATTGTTGCATTTACTCCTCCGGGCCAGAAAAACCCGGCAGCGTCAGAAATAGGATTATGCGAGCACATTCCATTATTACCGACCCAGATAAGTGCGTTACTAATAGAAACATACATTGAGTGATCATTAGTGGCGGTTAAGATTTTCGAATTAAAATATGTGCTGCCGAGTGCAAAAAATGCGACAAAAATTAGCGGTAATAGTATACGACGGTTTTTAATCATTATTAACCCCATTTATTTAATTGAGAAATTAGAAATCCAACTTCACGTTTTATATAAAAGACTTCGACATCTATTGTAAATTTATTGTTTTGATTACTTTAATTCAAGAAAAAAGAATAAAAAATTTTGTTTGGAGATACTAAGTATAAGAATCACTGTTGGCTACCCTATATTCAACTCTTTCAGAGTAGATGTTTCCTTGGTTGGTTTTCTGGGTTATTGTGATTCAATCCCTTCGGGATTGCTAAAATCGTACGGCTGTTTACAAAAAAATAATATTCAAGCGAATTTGATCATTAAACAGAAAACCGGGATTCAAAGCCCATTCAAAATTGAGAATTCAACATTCAAAATTTCTTTTAAGCTCTTTTCCTT
>JAENZU010000098.1 GCA_016841125.1 Melioribacter sp.
CCACACACACCCAACTTACCCGCAAAAAGAAATAATTCCTTTTTACCCCTACTTACTAAAATTCTTATAACCACAAGCAAACTTCTAGTCGTGCTAGTGGTCTGCTGGGTTTCTCGCTAGCGCCATCCCACTTAAATTGCTATTAGTTCTTTTAATAGTGGACGCGTTATAGGACGTTAATTCACTTTTCACCATTTAACACGGGAGAATACCCCATGAAGAAGTCAAATATATCAAATCGTAACGAAGAGTTCAATAAGGACTCTTCAAAAAACTTAACCCCGGATCATAAGGATTCGGGGGATTTTTCTAACGAAACCCCAGAGGTAAAAATGAATTCGGATAATTTATTTAGCAGAATGGAATCTTCAAGAGATGATTCCCAAACCAACCAGCTTCATGCTGAGGCACTTCGATTAGCAGAGGAAATCACTAACCTTGAGCAGACTGTTGATGCTCGTAAGACTAAAATAACTGAGCTAAAGGATAAGCTTGAGAATCAGAGATATTACGACAGTCGCAGAAATGCTCCGGAGATTGTTCGTAATGAAAAGTTGCTGCTAAAAAACCAAATCCTTGATCTGCAAACCGCAAACATCCTCGATAACCAGAAGTTGAGTGACCTTAATGCAAGGTTCACAACAATCCAACTAAGGATTAAAAAGGCTCTTGAGCATAGTAAAACCTCTGCTAAAGCAGCCTCTCGCGATTGGATGAGAAAGAACTCTAATTTAGTGAAGGCAAAAATATTGGCTTTTCTTTCTAAAGCAAGCAGCGATCACAGTGCTCAATTATTGGAGCTTAAAAGCGCCATTGGTCAGCCGGAATTTTCAGAGAAGCTTAGGGATCTAGTTTATGAAATAGATGCCGAGGTTTATGTTCTGATTTCCGGTCTTTCCGATTTGAAAGCGTACTACTTCACAATTATTGAAAACACTCTAAAGTCATGGGACGATAAGGATGGTTCTGTGATTGAGGAATTGGTTATCAACGATGAAGAAGCTAAATCATAATCTAAGGGAAGGTGAAAGCCTTCCCAATATTTACATAAGAAAAATAAACTTAAAAATTTAATTAAAGGAAAATCTAAGATGAAAAAGAAAAAATGTTTGATTTGCAATTTACATGATTATTACAAGGCATATAAGCGAGAAGAAGACCTTCATGCTCAAGGTAAATCCAAATTAACTGCAGCGGATATTCAGAAGAAAAAGGATTTCATAATAAGCGAACTGTTGCGTAATAAAGAAGACATTCTTAATAGAGTTATTGAAATAGTTGAAGTTGCCAGAAACTGCGGTGATCCTCATTTATATCAGTTAATTGAAAATTGCTACTACTCAAAACCGGAAGATCTTCACTCAAACATGATGGTCATAATTAGAACCCTTCATCCAAAATTATCGGAACTTGTCTCGCTTGATGATGCCTTTATGCATGATATTCTCAAGAAATCCACACCATTTTTGGTTTAATTTATCAATAACAACTAACACCAATCATTTGGTATAAGAACAATGGAAAATGTAACCAATGAAATAAGGCTTCACTCGATCTCCGACACTGCCCGAATGATGGGCATCGGGAAAGAGCAGCTTTATGGCCTTCTTGACGAGGGCCGCATTGGTTACATCTCCATTGGCAAGTCTCGTAAAATCCCTCATACGGAAATAGTCAATTTCATAAAAACCAACACAGTATATGGAGACGGTGCGCATCATGATATCAAAACAAAAACACCGAAGGCACTCAATAGGCAGAGTGCCATTTCGGTTTTCGAAGACGAAGACTTGGGTGGAGATAAAATTCTTGAAAACCTAATGAAGGATAAGAACAATGGCAACAGTTAGAGAAAAAGGAAAATTCTTGCATATTCAATGGTATGATTCAATTACTCAGAAGATCCATTCAAAATCTACCGGACTACCAGTTACGGAAGCTAACAGAAAAAAGGCGGAGAAGTTGGCGAACGAACTTCAAAAACAATTATCCGAGAAAACTTTGAAACTAAAGAAGATCGGTATTAAGCAAGTAACCATCAAAGCAGCATTTAACCATTTTCTAAAAAACAACCAACACAAACACCCCAAAACGATAAATAATTATCACCGATTCTATAATAAGTTCATCGAAACTTTTGATGAGAAACTTGCTTGTTCTGAGATAACCAAGATAGATGTGGAGGATTGGCTGAACGAAATCAAGACTTTGAAACTATCCAAAAACTCAATACATACTTACGGAACACAGTTAACTCATTTTTTGAATTTTCTGTTTGAGTACAATTATACTCCAATGTTTAAGATTAACAAAGAAGTAAAAACACGCCCGGAAATAAAGGAAAAAATAGTCTTTACAGATGAAGCGATAATCAAGATTTTTGATTCACTGAAAGATAAAAACGAAAACTTCAGAACATCGATCTATCTATTATTCTACACCGGTCTGCGTTCATCGGATCTTTTGACAATTACAAAGAAGCGGGTCAATCTAAAAGAAAAAACTTTCAGTTATTACTCACCAAAGAGGAAGGTTTATCGTGAGGTTGCTTTCCATGATGACTTGGTGGAAGTTCTGTCAGATCGATTGAGAAATCTGAATGATGATGATCGAATTCTAAACTACAAAATAGTTGAAAACCTTGGGCGAGCTGTAACAAGATACTTGGAAGATGAAGGGTTTGCCGGAATGGGCTATACAGCACGAACTTTCAGAAAGACATTTATTACTTTGTGTAGATCGAGATTTAAGATGGATGCTTCCATAGTTAGAGAATTAGTTGGGCACACTCACTCAAATACTGCAGATAGGTATTACAACGAAATTGGGCTGGATGCAATGAGAGACGAATTGAAGAAGTTCAAGCGACCGGCAGCGAAGTAATAACTACCCTTCTACCCAACCATTCCACCCCCTAAAAACTCAACAAAATATTTTCAAACTACAGATCTCAAGAATTATTGACATAGTTTTTGACATAGTTGATGTAGGTCTGATGGGGTCTGATTAGGTCTATTTAGGACAGTTGGGAAAAACCGAAAAATAAATAACCCCGAAAATGAGCTGTTTTCGGGGTTTAAAGAGCCAACTATCAGAGTCGAACTGACGACCTGCTCATTACGAGTGAGCTGCTCTACCAACTGAGCTAAGTTGGCTTCAAAAACTACTATTTACCTTTTTTCTTATGTCTATTCTTACGTAATCTTTTTTTACGCTTGTGAGTAGCCATTTTATGACGTTTTCTTTTTTTACCGCAAGGCATCTATTTTTCCTCCAATTAATATGAGTTTATTAATTCTTGTGATTTCTGACCGACATTTGTATTCGGATCAATATCAACTGCTTTTTTCCACCATTCTTTAGCTTCGTTCGGGCGGTCTGCAGAAAAATTCACAATTCCAATATTGAATAAAGCAATCTGATGTTTCGGATCAATATCGAGCGCCTTCTTCATTGTTGAAATTGCAGTATCGTATTCTTTTAATTCAAAATAACAAACACCCATGTCAACTATTACATCGGGCGAATTGGGTTTTGCAGTTAAATATGATTTATATGTTTCAATCGCTTTTTGATAAAACTTCGAATCATTCAACAAATGAGCCAGTTTTAACTTGCTATCTAAATCGTTTGGATTTTCATCAACTATTTTCTGTAAACGATTAATTTCTTCTAAACTTTTCAGATCTACTCCCTGATGCGGATTATTCTGATTAGTCGGCGGCGACTGCGGCATTGTTTGAGCGGGAGTAGGGCTATCAAAGGTACCCGCACCGTAGAGAATTAAGAAACCGATTACCGCCAATCCCAAAATTGAATAAAAATATGCGACACTGTTTAATTGTTTCTTTTTCGGCAGAACCGGTTTTGAATCTGATGATTTTTTCGTTTTAATTTTCTGAGATTTTTTTTTATCCCCGGAAACCGCTGATTCTTTTTTCTCTCTAATTACAATTTCCGAATCATCTTTTTCCAAAACAGCACCGCAGCTAGAGCAATAATTGCTGCTTAAGTCGTTTTGACTTCCGCAAACAGTACATACTAAATATTTAATTTCTTTTCCGATTATTGTACCTTTCTAACTTATATTTTCTGCTTTTTAATATTATCTTTCATGCCTTTATCCACGGCACCTTTGAAGTCTTTTGAAAATTTAAAGACTGGAACATAATGCTCGTCTACAAAAACTTTTTCCCCGGTTCTTGGGTTACGTGCAAATCGAGCATTTTTCTTTTTAACTTTGTAAGAACCAAAACCACGTATCTCAATACCTTTTCCGTCTCTTAAAGCATTGATAACAGTATTAAGGAATCCTTCCACAATTGCTTCGGTTTCAATTTTGGTAAGACCGGTACCGGATGCAATTTTTTCCACAATATCTGCTTTAGTCATCTGAAAACTCCCTGTTTTTATGGGACCAATATTTCAAAAAAAGTCTTGTAAGTTATTAAAAAATAAAGTTAATTCCAATAATTTTTCATCGGTAAAATTAAAACCATTTCTGCTAAGATACTGAAATCAAATAATTTAGCCGCAACTCTGCCGCTAATCTCATATTGGCACAATAATATAGATTGTAGTAACATCTAAATTTTTATATATTTTGTATTAAGATAAAATGGAACTATTACCACTCATATATAAAGCCCTGCTCTATTTCTCAATTGCAACTGTTGTCATCCTTATTTTTTCATATGTCACTTATAAGGTAAAGCAAAAGAAAATGGGGAATCTGAAACCCCATGAGAAATTTCAAAAAGCAAAGGAAGTCTCTGAGTCCAAAACTACTACCACTCCAAAGGTAGAAAAGGTTGAGAGAGCCGAGACTGTTCCCGAGAAAAAGACCGATATTAAGCATGAAGAAAGACGAGAAGAAACTAATAGACCCTCAAAACCGGATGAGCGAAGATATCAGCCGAATAAACGTCCACCCAGCCGGATTCAAAGAATTGAGCGTATTGTTAATAAAATTGAAAAGCATAGACCTCCGGAAGACTCAAACGATAGTTATGAGCGCAGGAAATCAGTACCACCCCCAAAAGATCAAAAACGGCTTGAGATAATTAAACCTAAAGCCAAACCGGCAAATGAACAGAAACCGGAAAAGAAAAAGAATCATGAAGATATTAGTAAAATGAAATCGTTAGGGGATAATGTTTTACAAAATTATTCGGAAGATGATGAGGATTTGAACTACACGGTTAAGGTTGATAAAAATAAATCCGGTGATACTGAAGAGAGTTAGTCTCCATCCATTATAGTCAATAAATAATGTAAGGAAGCACTTTGACGAAAAAATCATTTCAAATTGACGGTATGTCTTGTGAACATTGTGTAAAAGCTATTGAAAAAGAATTTGCATTACTAGACATTGATTATTATGAAGTTGAAATCGGGATTGCAAATGTGAAATATGATATCACCCGGGTAGAGGAGGAGTCAATAATAAGAGCAATCCACGATGCGGGATACACTATTAAAGGAAAAGAAAACGGACATTAAATTTAATCTGTCCGTTTTAATAATTTACTTTTTCGGTAATCTTTCCAAGTAGCTGGAATTACTCAACACAGCGAAAGAATCTTTATTTCTTAATTCATCAAGACTCATACAGTTCATATAACTCATCGCACTTCTTAGCCCATCCGATATTCCATCAATAACAGTTTTAACCGGACCTTTATAGGGGATCATTGTTTCCTCGCCCTCTATAAATTCATTTTTCATCTTTACGGCAAATGAAGCAGATCCGCGATATTTTTTCCAAAGCTGATCATTATATTTTATTACTTCGCTTGGTGTTTCTTTAGTTCCGGCGAGCATTCTTCCAAGCATTACCGCATCTGCACCAAGTGCAATTGCTTTGGCAACATCGCCCGGATTTTTAATTCCACCGTCTGCAATAAGTTCAATCTGTAAATTATATTTTTCTCTTGCGAACAAGACATTCAGCAGCGAGGATACTTGACCAATACCAATACCTGTCTGAACCGAGGTAGTGCAGACACTTCCCCCGCCAATACCTATTCTAACCGCATCAGCACCGGCATTTACCAATTCATTCAATGTGCCGCCGTGTGCGATGTTGCCAACCATCACTTTAACATTATGTTTAGATTTAATTTCTTCACACCTCTTAAGCACTTCTCTATTATTTGCATTTGCAGTATCGATACAAATAATAGAAACAAAATCAGCAAGTCGAGAAACAATTTCATCATTATTATGAAGACTCACTGAGACAGCTTTAATTTCATTACGATTTTGTGTTTCTTCTATAACATCTTTTAAAGATGAATCAAACCTGTTCAGTACACCAAGACAGCCAAGTCTATTAAGTTCCTTTACCATAGCGATACCTGATACAGTATCCATAGGGCTCGACATTACTGGCAATGAAAGGTCTAAACCCATAAATTTAGTTTTGGTTGAAGCCTCTACCCTGCTCTTAATTCTTGATACTTCAATTGGGATAAGACTGATGTCATCATAAGTCAATGATAATTCATAACTATTTAAAGTTTCTTTTGAATATACTTTCATAAAACTGCTCCAATAAGAAAAGTTCGAACATAATAAAGGCGGGCACTAGCACCCGCCTTATTAAAAAAATATTTTTAAATAACTTATTCGCTCAGCAGATTTTCCATCTGACCGAGAAGTTCATCCATTTTCTTTGTTACGGCAATTACAACTTCCGGTGAATTCATATCTACACCTGCAGATTTTAGAACATCAATAGGATACATCGAACTGCCAGCTTTTAGAAACTTTAAATAACTGTCGATTGCCGGTTGTCCTTCAGCTTTTATTTTTGCAGCCAAAGCCTGAGATGCGGCAAAACTTGTTGCATATTGGTAAACATAGAAGTTGTAATAAAAATGAGGTATTCTTGCCCAAGTGTATGTCTCTTCTTCATCAACGGTCATTTCAGGACCCCAGTAATCCTGGTAAAGCTTTCCGTACATTTCGCACAATTTTTCTGAAGTCAAAGGTTCATCCTTTTCTACCATTTCGTGCACCATTTGTTCAAATTGAGCAAAACGTGTTTGGCGGTAAAATGTTGTTGTGATATTGTTCAAATTCTTTTCGATCAAAGAAAGCTTTTCTTCTTTTGTTTCTGCATTGGCAATTAAATAATCCAACAATAATGCTTCGTTCATTGTTGAAGCCACTTCGGCTACGAAGATTGAATAATCAGCATAAGCATATGGCTGATTGAGTCCGGTATAATATGAGTGCATATTGTGACCCATCTCATGAGCAAGCGTAAATACATCATTCAATGTTCCGTTCCAGTTCAGCAGAACATAGGGGTGCTTTCCATATGTTGTACCGGAAGAATATGCCCCGCTTCTTTTTCCTTTAGTTTCGTAAACATCAATCCATCTGTTATCAAAGGCTTTTTTTAGACTTGCCTGATAATCTTTTCCGAGAGGTTCGAGAGCTTTTAAAACAATTTCAACTCCTTCATCATAAGTATATTCTTTTGTGACGGAAGGGAATAAAGTTACATAAGTATCGTAGGCATGCATGTCTTCCAATCCAAGTACTTTCTTTTTCATCGCGCACCATTTATGAAGCGGTTCAGCGTTATCAACAGCAGTCTTCACTAAATTATCATAAACAGTTAGTGGGATGTTATTTGCATCGAGAGCTGCTGCTCTATCTGACTTATACTTACGGGCTTTTGCATCAAAGTTGATTGATTTCAAATTGCCGGTGAACATTGCAACCAATGTATTTTTGTATTCCATGTAAGGTTCATAGTAACCTCTGTAAACTCTTTCGCGGTAATCCCTATCGCTGGAATATAAGGCTGCGTAATATCTGCCGTCTGAAATTTGCGAATCATTTCCTTCATCATCTTTCACTTTAGGATATTGGATATCGGCATTTTTGAACATGCTGAAAACATTGTAAGGAACTTGTTGAACCGGTGAAGAAAGGGCAAGCAGTTCTTCCATTTCCTTCGATAAAATATGATCCTTTGTTCTGAGAATATTATCGAAATAGAGCGCATATGATTTTAAATTATCCTGAGCTAAGAAATCTTTCAATTTACTTTCGGGTATTGCCAAAACTTCAGGAGTAAAGAACGCGGTTGCTTCAGAATATTTAGATAGTAACCCTTGAGTCCGTTCAAATACTGCCTGGTACTTCTGATCAGCTAAATCCAGATCTTTAGCGAGAAACGCATACAAGAAAACATGACCTAACTTAGTTCCAACTTCTTCATCGAATTTTAGATAGGCTAAAAGATCTGCGGCTGAATTACCGAGTGTACCTTCAAATTTTTCGTAACCCGGAATTTTACTCTGAACCAATTTGAAGTCTGCTTCCCACATATCTTCTGTTTCATAAATATCTTTCAAATTCCAAGTATACTTAGGATCGATGTCCGATCTCTTGATCAAACCCCCGGTATCTTCTTGTGCAAATAGTTGAAAATTAGTTAGTCCAATTGAAGAAATGAACATAGTCATTAAAATGACCCTCATGATTTTTTGATTGATTAATTTCATTACAAATTTCCTGTAATTTATTGTTATTAATAGAACCTTTCATTTATTTAATTAACATCATTTTCATCGTTGAATTAAATTGAGTGCCGACGCTGAGTGTGTAAAAATAAACCCCGCTTGTAAGGTTGCTGCCGTCGAATTGAATTTCGTAAGTGCCGGGTTTTTTAGTTTCATTTAATAGAGTAGCAACTTCTTTACCTAGCACATCATACACTTTTAGATTCATTCGTAAAGACGTTGCGCGCAACGTCTCTACATTAGGAATATTGAACTTTATAAAAGTTGACGGGTTAAACGGATTAGGGTAATTCTGTGAAAGAAAAAATTCATCCGGTTGAATCCCTTCTTTTACCGATGTTGGCTCGGTTGTTAATTTTGATTGTGAGCCGGGCAGATAAAACGAAGGCAGTCCGATTGCACCGAGATCAACGGTAACAGATGGTCTTAACTCTTCAACAACCCAGTGGTTCTCAGCCATCCAGCTGGTAACCGGAACCGCGACAAGTTCAACCGGAAATACAAAAGGAGGAAAGCCTAATAGCACACTTATGCTTGCGGTAACTGTAAATTTTTTGCAATCGAACAGTCCGACAACTGTTTGAATTGTTTCATCATTCTCTCTTTCCGTTGAAACTTTAATCCTGATTGGCACATCGGTTCCATCAAACGAAATCGTTGTATCGCGCTGAAATAATGTGACCGAAAGTCCGGTAGGCAAATCGAATTGATAAAGAGGATACCAGTCTGTAAATGAAGCCAGCCAGCCGATCAAACCTGTATCGGGCAGAACCGAGGAATCAGCAGCTTCAGCT